>NZ_JBQKGQ010000008.1:0-155000 GCF_052118705.1 Agathobacter sp. LCP21S3_B2
AGGATTTTCGATATTCTTGCAAAATTGCTTTGCCATATCAAACCAATCCTCTTTACTCTCGCGACGAAGATTTCTCTTGATTATAAAATAGCATCCGCTGTCCATTAGTACTGCTACATTGTCAATGGAATCATTGCCGGAATCCAGACGAATGAGCAATGGTTGATCCGTCAGCTTTTTACATAATTCAATCGTTTCCTGTAAAAATTCAATAGTACCCTTTTGACAATGCTGTTTTGTAAAACTCCTTATCGTCATCCATCTCATGTACAGCCTCAAAATAAGGCTTCCCCATGCATAGCATACCAAGGTAGGTAAGGAGAATGTCACCATTTTTAATCTGATGCTGGGAGCGGTTTTTTGTAACATCCATTCTGTTAAGTTTTTTGACAAAATCGCTCTTACCCAACAAGGCACCGACAACAGATAAACCACCTGCCGGAATAATTCTTTCATTGGTAAATTCAACAATTATATTTTGATTTCCTTTTAATGTCACTCTACGATTATTGCTCATGGTAAAACGCTCCTAAATTGCTTGATTTATAGGTCTATTTTAGCAGAAATTTCATTCACCCAAAAGGTAAATAATCGTTGAAATTTAAGGAAATGTAGTATTTATGAGCGTTTCAGAGGACGTTGAAAAATGAACTTCACGGATTCAGGTAAAAGAAAACAATGTCCCCAAGGAATTGTCTGCGAATACGGATTTCTTCAGAAAAACAATGTCTCTTGATGAAAACAGGGCCCTAGGAACCGCATACGTTATGCAGAAGATAGGAGCAGGAACAATCGTTGATGCAAAGAATAAAACGGATGGGGAGCATGCATACACCATAACACTGATTAGTGATTCGGGAGATGAATATTTCGTAACATTTTCGGAAGATGGATTTATCGAAATGGTAAAGGACAAGGATGATAAACTGATCTATTACGGAATTGATTAGAAATAATTGCGGATAAGACGGCATTTATCTGGGAGCTTAATATGTAAGCTCGATAGCAATGCAGCAGAAAATGGAAGGACAGGGTGACGATTTATGGAAGAAAAGCAACACAAGCGTCGTGTGCGTTACTCGGGGAAATATCCGAAGAAGTGCTTTTTCAGATGCTTTTGAGGCACGTAATTTCTTGCTTCGAAAGATGATTTGTGGTAATGTTTACTTGATAAGATTTTATGCAAATGAAGAGAGTAAGATAAAGAAATTAAGGAAATAATAGTACTTTGAAGGAAATGAAGTGACTATAGGAATATCAAAATCGAAAAGGAGGTTATACGATGGACAAAAAAGCGATGTATAAGTTAAGCTATGGTCTTTTTGTTCTTACTGCAAAAGAAGGGGAAAAAGACAATGGTTGTATCATTAATACAGCAATCCAGGCTGCTTCAACACCGAATCAGATGAGCATCTGCGTGAATAAGGCAAACTATACCCATGATATGATAATGAGAACGGGTGAGTTTACCGTATCCGTTATCAGCCAGAGAGCTTCCTTTGACTTGTTCAAGCATTTTGGCTTTCAGACAGGACGCGAAGTGAATAAGTTTTCGGACTTTACGGCATGTGACAGAGGACAAAATGGTATTTACTATATTACAGAAGGAACCAATGCCTATATTTCTGTGAAGGTTGCTAAGACAGAGGATCTTGGCTCCCATACCATGTTTATTGGAGAAATAACCGATATGGAAGTGCTGAGCGGGGATGCATCGGCAACCTATGAATACTATATGAATTATATTAAGCCAAAGCCACAGGAAGTTGGAAAGACAGAGGACGGACAGACTATCTGGAGATGTACTATCTGCGGATATGAGTATGTAGGGGAAGAATTGCCGGAAGATTTTATTTGCCCTCTTTGCAAGCACCCGGCATCTGATTTTGAAAAAGTGATTAAACAAACGGAGGATAAGGATATGTCAAACAAGTACGCAGGCACAAAAACAGAAAAGAATCTTTGGGAAGCATTTGCAGGAGAATCCCAGGCAAGAAACAAGTACACCTATTTTGCTTCTGTAGCGAAGAAGGCCGGCTATGAGCAGATTGCAGCATTATTCTTACAGACAGCTGAGAATGAGAAAGAGCATGCCAAGCTTTGGTTTAAGGCGCTAGGAGAGCTGGGGGATACAGCAGAAAATCTTTTACATGCAGCTGAGGGTGAGAATGCTGAGTGGACAGACATGTACGAGAGAATGGCTAAGGATGCAGAGGAAGAAGGATTCACTGAGTTAGCAGCACAGTTTAGAGGTGTTGGAGCAATTGAAAAACTTCATGAAGAGAGATACCGTGCATTGCTTAAGAATGTAGAAGCAATGGAGGTATTTAAAAAGAGTGGAGTAACTATGTGGGAATGCCGAAACTGTGGGCATGTAGTTGTAGGACTTGAGGCACCAGAGGTTTGCCCTGTATGTAATCATCCTCAGGCTTACTTTGAAGTACGCAAAGAAAATTATTAATACGCAAAAACCGGCTTGTGAATGTGAAAGAGCCGAAAAACGAATAGATTTGGAGGGGGAAACATGAATCGTTTAAAGGACAAGGTTGTTATTGTAACAGGATCTACAAGCGGAATCGGAATCGGTATTGCAAAGCTGTGTGCAAAGGAAGCAGCACAGGTGGTTGTTACCGGCCGTAATGCGGAGCGAGGACAGAAGGTTGTAGATGACATTGCTGCAGAGGGTGGTAATGCGTGGTTTCATGCATTTGACCTGACCGATAAAGAATCAATGCATGCATTGATCGCTGATGTTGCAGAGCAGTTCGGACGAATTGACGTTTTAATCAATAACGCTGCAGGAATGGGTATGAAGGATGGCCGTGTAGACGAGCTTAGCCTGGATGAGTTTAATGCAGTGGTAGCTACCGATTTGGGCGGAACCTTTAACATGATTAAGGAAGTGTTGCCGTTCCTCATGAAGAATGAAAAGGGTGGCAGTATTATTAATATTGGTTCCATGGCCAGTGCTGGCGGAGACCTTGGTACGATTGCTTATGCTTGTGCGAAGGCAGGTGTTGACAAGCTTACCGAGTATGTAGCATGTATGTATGGCCCTAGCGGAATCCGTTGTAATTGCGTTCGTCCCGGACTGATTGTTACTCCTCAGAACGAAGCGCGTATCCCGGATGCTTTGAAGGATATTTTCCTTTCCAATATTCTTGGCAAGCGTTACGGTAATCCGGATGATATCGGACACCTGTGTGTATATCTTGCAAGTGATGAGGCAGCATACATGAACGGACAGGTTCTGACCTGTGATGGCGGATTGAATTCACATACTCCTACGGTTGCTCAGTTCAGACAGATGGCAAGCCGAACATGGTAATTGAAAAAACAGTTTAAAAAAGGTGCCCCTGACCGGAATGAGATTTTCGGTCAGGGATTTTTTTTAAGTGCTTCACTACTTTGAATGTGAACTTTTAATTTAAGTGCTTCGCAGCTTAAAATGCAAATCGTTAATTTTCAGGGAGATAAGCATCTTATCTCCCTGTTTGTTTGCGCGCCATGGGCGCGCTCTAACGGGTGAAAGTCCCGAACACGCATAGGCAACGAGGAAGTGTATAGCTGTATATCAATAAAGAAAAGAATAGGATGTTAGATATGGCTGCTTTAAGTATTACCAAAAACTTTGTTGTTTCTGGTCAAAGACAGGTAGAGAGATTTGCTGATGCTATAGAGAACTCCTATCAGGAGTCTCTACATAGCAAAAAAAGTCCGACTTAAGAATAACTCATTTACATGGATCAGAAGAAGTGAAAAAGTTTATGGCAAGAAGGAAGAAAGACGAAGAGGCAAAGTGATAAGTGACTTGTATTAATAGGGTATGTAGTGTATTATAATGTTAATTGGGGTATGCATTTGCGGATGCGTACTTAGGAGTGTCGGAGTAATTAGGCTCTCTTGTGTTATGGAATAATGTGGTTGCAATTTGCTTGCAAAATTCATATGATTTGACATTTGATGACAGGATTACTCTTGTTGGTGGAGATAGCGGTACAGGTAAAACAGTACTTTATGAAATGCTGGAAGATATAAGATTGACAGACGAATACAAAGCAATCAAGCTATTTAACTACAAATCAGATGATTTTTTAGAAGCAATCAAACAGTGTAGAGATAGTTTTATTGTGATAGATAATGCAGATTGTCTGATTAATGATGATGTCAGGAGATTCATTAATTTTGGGTTGTCAAATCAGTATATGCTTTTTCTACGAAATTGTGACGGACTCAATGTATCTGATAAGAGCTTTAAGGTGCTGAAGTTTGATAATAACAGGATAACACTGGAAGAGGAGTTGTGATATGAGATATTTATGGACAGAGGATATCGGTGCAGGACTTCACTTCTGGAAATTAGTTAATCAGCTTTTTTTGACAATGAACTTGTAGTTGAGAGTAAATGGAGCAATCAGGGTTTACTGGATGCATTAATAGACTTGGAGACTGAAGATGGAGATGAATACTTAGTTGCGTTTGATTATGTGGTTGATAATCAGGACATGCTGTCAAATGTAAAGTTGGGCAAATATATAATAGGTGATTTGTTTGAAGGATAGAGACAGCAAAGCTTCCTTATAAAGCAGATGAATTGCCAAAGCAACCATGTGGGGAATATGTTATTCCTTGTTTAACATCAAGCTTTAGAAATCAGGGATTAAATTATTATGTTCCCAGAGAAGGGGCAACCTGTTTATTCCGAACATCAGAAACTCTTTTGAAACCGACTGGATTTAGTGCCCATTCTTTATCTTCAGCTTTGAGTTTTTTGATGGACTGGGTGACAATAAATGCACGCTTTCCCATATGGTTATAATTTCTGATTTTATTGCTGTTGTGTCATACTCATGGTATAATAATAACATATAATGATTGGAGGTATTAAAAATGAATAAGGACAAATTGGCAAATTCTAACTTAGCAATGTTTGCAAAAGTTATGGTTAAATTGCTGATACCAGTAATAATCCTGGGGTTTGTTGCATTAATAACAGCAATTTACATGTTCTCTACATTAAACAGTAATCAGGAATCCAGTAGACATGTATCGGGACCTGGTCTTGATACGGTTATTGCCCTGGATGAACTTGGATTAGATCTACAATTAACAATGAATATAGTTTTAACCTTTACTACAGATCCAAATAACGATGATTTGTACGCATCTTCGGTTGATGATTTAGATATGTATAAAGATAAAGAAGATAAGTGGCTAGGAATGCTCTATGATAATAAAGACGATTTCTCTGCAGATGAACAAAAAGCTATCATTGCCTTATAATCCTCTTTTTCTACTGTTCAGTCTCGTTCTTTGGAACTTATTGAAATGGCAAAATCCGGAGATAAAGGTGTTCAAGCACTTTGTAATCGCGAATTTGCCACATGGTCTAGTGAGATTGCCGACAGTATCGATGCTTTAGTAGCAGCAAATGACGAAAATATAGCAGAAGCTGTAGCAAAACAGGAATCTTCTTTTAAGGTTGCAAAAACGGTTTGTATTATTCTTGTTATTATTTTAGTCGCATCAATAATTGCTACTATTCTGGTTGTTTATAATACAGTAGTAACTCCTTTGCAAAAACAGTCGAAGGAATTAGAGGATATTATCGAGAATATAAATGAAGGACATGGAGATCTTACAAGAAGAGTTAATGTTAGATGTAAAGATGAAATTGGAAAAGCAGCAATGGGTATCAATGAGTTTATCTCAACATTGCAGCGAATAATGAGTAATATCATTTCTTACTCTTCTACTCTGGATGAAGTAGTCGGAAATGTAGTTAACCTTGTGGCAGAATCAGATGATAGTGCTAGAGATGTTTCTGCAATAATGGAAGAATTAGCAGCCACAATGGAAGAAGTTGCAGCAACTACAAACAACGTTAGTCAGAATACATCAAATGTCAATGACCGTATTGAGGCTTTTAATTCAAGGGCTAAAGAAACTACCGCCTATGCAAAAGATATGAAGACGAATGCTGATGAGGTTAAAGCAAAAGCCGTAGAAAATAGAAAAAAGACAACCGTTATTATTGACGAAATAAATACAAAATTAAATCTTGCACTTGAAAATTCAAAAAGTGTAGAAGAAATAGAAAAACTTACCGCTGATATACTTAGCATTTCAAGTCAGACTAACCTTCTTGCCTTAAACGCATCAATCGAAGCTGCTAGAGCTGGAGAAGCGGGAAAAGGATTTGCTGTTGTTGCTGATGAAATCAGACAGTTAGCGGATTCATCAAGAGAAACTGCTAATAATATTCAGGCAATCAATGCACGTGTAATCGATTCTGTTCAGGAGTTATCTTCATCTTCTGAACAAATGATAAAATATGTAAATGAAACCGTATTATCTGATTACAATGCCTTTGTAGATATGGGTAATCAATATAGCGAAGATGCTTCTCATATTGATGTGAATATGAAAGAATATGCTAGTGATATTTCTGAAATTGAAGAAGAAATCAAACAGATGACAGATGCTGTTCAAGGAATCTCTGATGCAGTTGATGAAAGTGCAAAGGGTGTTACTCAGGCTGCTGAAAGTATTGAATCACTTGTTCAATATATTTCACAGGTGACAAGTGAAATGGAAGACAATAAAGCTATTGCAGAGACGCTTAAAAGCGAAGCTGACAATTTCGAAAAAGTATAATAGTACACAATCTAGAACTTATCTGACGGGGGTGAAAAGAAACCATAGAATCAACATAAAAACTGATTCGCTGGTTTCTTTTATTTTTCTAAAAATAGTACTTGAGTCTTGCCAGCGAGCGAAAAAGCAAATATAATAATTTTAGACTGATAAAAAGCCAACAGTACAACGAAATAGAATATCATACTACAAAGGAGACAGTCCATGAAGAAAAAAATACTAATGATAGTAGCAGGTATGTTATTATGTAGCAATTTATTTGGATGTGAAACCGGTTTGTCAGAGCCAGATGATTATGTTACAAATGAAGGATATAAATCTGTTCAGGAAGGTGGGGAAGTTTTACAAGGAGACCCATCAAAAGCAATTCCAGTTGAAGAAATAAAAGTAGGCGTATTATACATTTCTGACCCAGTGGAAGGAAGTGGATATTCGTATACACATGATTTAGGAATTCAGGGAATGCAAAGTAATCTGGGGCTTTCAGATGCTCAAATTGAGCGGAAGATAGTTGATGATTCGGATAAAGAGGCTACGAAAAAGGCGATAGAAGAGTTTGTGGCAGATGGTTGTAATGTTATTTTTGCAACGAGTTGGGGCTACATGGAAACGACTGCAGAGATGGCTGAGAAGTATCCGGATATTTATTTTTCTCATGGAACTGGCTATATGTCCAATGGAAAGAATTTTAACAATTATTTCGGCCGAATATATCAAGCCAGATATTTAAGTGGAATAGTTGCAGGTATGAACACTAAGACAAATAAAATAGGCTATGTGGCAGCCCAGGATAGCTCCAATTCAGAGGTTACAGGAGGAATTGATGCTTTTGCAATTGGTGTGGAAGCTGTAAATCCCGATGCAAAGATTTATGTGGTAGTAACAAACAGCTGGTATGATCCTCAAAAGGAAGAGGCTGGAGCAAAGAAATTGCTAGATATGGGATGCGATGTTATGGCACAGCATTGTGATACACCTTTCCCAATGACATTGGCTCAGGAATATGGGGTTTATGGAATTGGTTACAATTCTGATATGAAAAAAGAAGTTCCGAAAGCATGTTTATGTAGTGTAATTTGGAATTGGAGTGCATATTATACATCAGCAGTTGATTCTATTATTAGTGGAACTTGGAATGGCAAAAATTATTATGGAGGCATGAATGAAGGCCTCGTGGAAATCACGGAATTAGCTTCATTTTGCAAGGATGGAACGCAGGATAAAGTATCAGAGGCAACAGAGTTGATTCTGAGCGGAACCTATAATGTTTTTGATGGAGAATTAAAAACAAATACAGGAGAAATAATTGGCAAAGAAGGACAAACTCTTGACGATGCAACAATTACAGGTGGAATAAATTGGTATTATCATAATGTAGTTGTAGTTGAGTGACAAAGGAGGAAGACAGAATGAGATTAACAATTAGAAAGAAATTATTATTATGTTCAATATTGCCAATTAGTGTTTTGGGAATAATTATTGTATTCATGTCCCTCACTTTTTTGCGTAATTCAATTATTAATCAAGTTGAGAATTCTCTTAGAGGTACAGCAGCAGCTACATTGGCGGCATATGACCAGAATTCAGGCACTTATCTTGTAGCAGAAAATGGAGATGTATGGAAGGGTGGATACAACATTTCAAATTCTGAAAAATTGCTTGATACAATAAAAGAAAAGTCTGGAATGGATGTCACTTTTTTCTATGGTAATAAAAGAATAATGACTTCGATAAAGGAGCAAAGCGGAGAAAGAATTTTGGGAAGTCCTGCGGGAGGCAAAATTGAGGAGATGGTTTTGCAAAATGGTAAGGAGTACTTCAGCAAGAATGTATCTGTTGACGGAGTAATGTATTTTGGCTACTATGTACCAGTTTTTCAAGGGGATGACAGTAATGAACCAGTTGGAATGGTTTTTGCCGGAATAAATAAAAATGAAACACTATATAGTGTTTTGCGTATTGTTTTCTATATGACAGTTATTGTATTAGTAATAGCCATTATTGGTATAGTTGGAGCGGGATTAATTTCAAACACAATATCAAGAGTATTAAAATCCGAAATTACGAGTTTAGAGTATCTTGCAATGGGAAATTTGAATGTTCAAATTGATAAAAAAAATCTTCAGAGAAAAGATGAAATTGGAGATTTGTCTAGAGCAATAGATACACTGAAGACAGACTTGAGAAGCGTAATAGGTGGAATTAGTGAGAGTACGAATTTGTTAATAAGTTCATCTGATTCTTTGGAACAGACATCACATCAGACTTTTGAGAATATGGATTATGTTATGCAATCTGTAGATACGATTACGACAAGCGCAATTTCACAGGCTAAGGATACAAAGAGTGCCTCAGACAATATTACTCATATGGGTAATCTAATAATAGAGACTGGAAGTGAAGCGGATTTATTAAACAAAAATGCAGATAAGATGCTTATAGTAAGTGATAAGACTACTTTTGCAATTGATGAACTTAAGAAAATTAGTGAGGAGGTTGGAAGTTCTGTTAATATTATTGCAGAGTTGACGGAGCAGACTAATGAGTCAGCAAAGACTATTCGTGAAGCTGCTGAATTTATTTCTGGAATTGCAGATGAGACCAATTTACTTTCTCTTAATGCAAGTATTGAGGCTGCAAGAGCTGGAGAGGCCGGAAAAGGATTTGCTGTAGTAGCAGATGAGATTCAAAAGCTTGCAGTACAGTCAAATGAAGCCAGTAGCAGAATTGATAAGATTGTGAAGACACTTATTGTTGACGCAGAACATGTGGTAGATTCAATGGAACAGATGAAATCTGTGATTGGAAAGCAGAATGAATATATAAAAAGTACTGAGGAATCTGTAAGTCAGGTAATGGAAGAAATAAATGAATCTATTGAAAAGATTAGAAACATTGAGAAAAGAACGCAGGATCTGGAAACTGCAAGAAAAGAAATGATGGGAATGATAGCGGGCCTGTCAGATATTGCTGATAGTAATGTGGTAAATACACATGAAACCAGCAAAGTAATCAACGATGTTTCTGATAGATTTAAAAAAGTGGAGGAGTCCGCAGTTAATCTTAGAGTAACAGCAGATATTCTTGAGCAGAATATGAAGAATTTTAAGATGTAGTTACAAAGTAGTCAGAGTATCGAAAGAGATTTTCGTACTTGATAAGGTCTATATTGTGAAATATAGATGAATTAAGGTGGTAATACTAAGCTATTAGCTATCGTCCTTAAAATATTTTTAAGGAGGGTAGCTTTTTTGTACATAGAATTGAGATAAAACACAGAAATGGAGGCATTTATTATGAATTATGTTGTTGAGAGTTATGAAAATTACAAAGAAGAAAATCGTTTGACTACAAATAATGCAAGAACCTTTGTATGTGTGATCCAGTATTTATCGGATATACGGCCGGAATTGGGTTAATGAGTTTCACGGATTAAGGTAAAATATAACGGAGGATTAATATATGGAAGAGACACAAGTGGTTACATATAGTAAAAATGAGTTGCTTGATATTTTTGCTACTGAAGAAGATAAAAAGGGAACAGACCTGTTGAAGATGTCGAATTATTTCGATATCTTTGTCTCTAAGATAGATACAAGAATTGATTCAAAAGAATTGATAAAGTATTGGCTGCTGGAAAGCCTGTTGCAAAGGAACTTGCTGTGACTTATTTTATATATGGTATATTGACTTCCTAACGGATACTAGGTATAATATCCCTAACTGATATTAGGTATATGAAGATTGGAGAAAACGAAATGGAAAGGATAAAAACAAAGGACAGAATACTTTTAGCGGCACTTGATTTATTTTCACAAAAGGGATATGACCAGACATCCATTGATTTAATTGCAGAAACTGTGGGAATAAAAGGTCCATCCATATATGCGCATTATAAGGGCAAGGAAGACATTCTAGATTCTCTGATTACCATGATGGAACAAAAATATTATGAGAATTTCGGAAATAGCACTAATTTGGATAAGATACCGGAATCGCTGGATGAATTCAAGGAAGATTGTCTGAGACGAGTTGGATTCACAATGAAGGATCCTCAGATACAAAAGGTCAGAAGATTTTGTGCGAAGGAGCAGTATAGAAATGAAAAGATTGCGGCACTTACATCAAAGCACCAGCTGACCGGAAATCAGGAAATGTATGCACTGATGTTAGAAAAAATGATGGAAAAGAATCTGATTCGTAGGTTTGACGCCAATCTGCTTGCTCTAGAAATTGTTGCACCGGTAACAGTGATGATAGAGATTGCAGACCGGGAGCCTGACAGGACGGACGAAATGTGGACGCAGATAGGTGTGCACCTGTCACATTTTGTTGAAATCTATGGGATGAAGTAAGTTGAAAGATCAAGCCATAATTAACTAACAAACAGATGAATGACAGGAATTTTAAAACTATTAGGTGATTTTAAGTTCCAGAATTGGAAAAATCGGAATTGGCTTATATTTGGGACTTTGAAAAGTATTTGCAAAGAATAAAGAAGCAGTAGTTATTTATGGCTTTATACTCTTGCTTTGGATATTTCGCGTGGTTATGGCAATCGTTTGTCCATGCCCACCGGAATCAAATGTGTGGATGTCTTATGGGCAGCTTGGTGGCTCTGTTATTGTGATGTTTCTGCTACTTGTTCCGTTTATTCGCATTGCTGTGGCAATGTGGGAAAGTAAAAAAGGAGGCATTTGAACCAATTACAATTTGAAGTAATCTTACAGATTGGGGGAAAGAATATGGAAAAGAAAGATAAGGTTGGGCTTAAAACGACTGTGGCGTTAATGCTTCTCCTGTTATTCTTCTTTGTGCAGGGTGCAATTGTGGTGATCACAAAGATGGAAGGGGTACAGTCCGCCATTGTAAGAGGAACTGTGATTTGGAGTCTTGTAGTGATTACACTGGCATATTACATAATCAGGTATCGGGGAATATCCGTGCTGGGATTTCGCAAGGTGAAAAAAGGAACAGCAAAGAGAGTACTATATTATTCACCGCTATTGCTTATCGCTTTATCGCCTCTTGTAGCTGGCGTGGATTTGGAAGAAGGAGCAGCCTTTCTTTTCGCCAATTTGTTCTTGACACTTGGCATTGGTATGGCGGAAGAAATCTTTTTCAGGGGAATCATCTGCAATTTGTGGCTAAAGTATGGAGTAATCAAAGCCATGCTATTGTCATCTGTTCTTTTTGGAATGAGCCATATCCTGAACGTGGCAGGTGGGGCAGATCTTTTGGCAACGATTCTTCAGATATGCTTTGCTATTGTCTATGGGATGGCATTCACACTCATATTTATCGAGGGTAACAGTCTGATTCCTTGTGTTTTATTGCATGCACTGCATGATTTTTGTTCTTTTATCAGTGCGGAGGGGTCTATGCAGTCTGACATGCTTTTGGGTGCAGTTCAGTTTGTTATTTTACTGGCATATTTTCTATATATGCTTCATCAAAGAAGATGGGAAAGGAAAGATACATTATGAAGAAACGTATACGACAATATATAGGGATACTTTCAGCGGTGCTTGCTTATTATGCTGTTCATGAAGGAGCACATCTATAAGGAAGCATTTGCAGAACAATGAATTTCCGTAGAAAGGGAGAACAAAAGTATATGAAAAAAAGAATTGTGTTTGAACTGGAGCAGGTCTATTACTTTCTGATGCGATTTATGCGTCTGTAAAGCGAAAATGGTTGCCGAATGTTTTGTTTTTTATTTTTTATAGTAATGGTACAGTTTGTCCAAAGATATGGCTCAAATGATGAGGAGCCGGGTTATCGAAAGGAGAATATCAATGAATGAAAAAACATATACAACGCCGCTTGGCGTAATCCATTATTGGGTACATATGATTTCGGCGGATGATTTCACCTTGGTTTTTCTGCCCGGTCTGACGGCGGATCACAGGCTGTTTGAAAAACAGATTTCGTTTTTTGAAGGAAAATACAACGTTTTCGTGTGGGATGCTCCAGCGCATGCCGCTTCATGGCCCTTTACATTTGACTTTGACCTAATGGATAAGGCGAGGTGGTTGGATGGAATTTTGGAACAGGAAGGGATTACAAAGCCTGTCATCGTGGGACAGTCAATGGGAGGTTATGTGGGACAGGCATATTCGGAAGCTTATCCCGAAAAACTGAAGGGATTTGTTTCGATTGATTCTGCACCGCTTCAAAGACGGTATATGACGTCTATGGAAATCTGGATGTTGAAAAGAATGGAACCCATTTACCGCTATTACCCATGGAAATCTCTCTTAAAAGCGGGAACAGAGGGAGTTGCAGTAACGGAATACGGAAGAAAACTGATGCGTGAAATGATGTTAGTGTACGATGGTGACCAGAAAAGGTATGCGAAGGTGGCGGGGCATGGATATAGGATGCTTGCTGAAGCGGTAGAGAGAAATCTGGCATATGAGATCAAATGTCCGGCTTTGCTAATCTGTGGCGAACAGGATAAGGCAGGCTCGTGTGTCAGGTACAACAAGGCATGGCATAAGAGCACCGGCATTCCTTTGGAATGGATTAAAGATGCCGGACATAACTCTAATACTGACCAGCCGGAGCTTGTAAACAGCCTCATTACAAAGCTGGTTGAGGGGATGCGGTGACAAAAAAGTATTATGACAGGTGGGGGTTGGGAATAATGAACAATTTGATACCTGGCTTGCATATCATTTATCTGTATGTGCTGAAAAAACGATTATTGATATGAGTAACCATGTGGTGATTATTGGAAAAAAGAATTGAACTTCCCGTGAAATGAGGAATAGTAAAGGTGGTGAATTACTATGATAATTTTAACAGGGAAGAGGAGGTGTAAGCGTATGTGGAGTTACATAGCAGGGGGAGTTTTACTTGTCCTTGTAATTTATTTTATTGTTCAGGGAATACGGTGCAGTATGGCGGTAAAGGAGAGCAAAAGCCGTCTTGCCACCTACAATGCCCGGACGATAGCATTAAGTTATGGCGATATGACTTATGTTGATTCGGGCAAGGGCGAGGTAATTTTATCCGTTCACGGAATTTTCGGCGGCTATGACCAGGCCTATGATACCTGTAAGGATTTTTGCTCCGATTATCGAATTATCGCTCCCTCACGATTTGGATATTTGGGAAGCGATGTTTCCGGCGACGGAACACCTGCCAAACAGGCAGAGGCGTATGTGGAACTTCTGGACAAGCTTGGCATTGACAAGGTGTATCTGTTGGCGACGTCTGCCGGAGGCAGCATTGCAATCCGTTTCGCACTCGATTATCCGGAGCGCACGAGAGGCTTGATTTTATACTGCTCCGCCATGCCACTTGTGGAGAAACCGAAAAAATTTGCCGAATATGCGGGACCACCTGCGTTCCTGTGCAATAATTACGCCATGTTCCTGCTAAGTCCTATGTTTGAGCCAATCATGGGAATGGAACCGTCTACCATTTACAGTATGATGCCCGTAAATGACAGAAAAGATGGTGTTGTATTGGATGCCTCAATTACCAATCCTGATATGGCAAGGAACTTTGAGGACTACCCGATTGAGGATTTACAGATTCCTACGCTGATTTTCCATGCGAAGGACGATAAGCTGGCGAGTTACAATGATACGGAGAGGGCGCTGTCAAGATTCCCAGACTGTACATTCGTTTCCTTTGAAAATGGCGGACATTTGATGGAGGGACATGGAGAAGAAATTAAAAAAGCTGTTTGTGATTTTGTAATGAAGCACGATTAAACACACTTAACTTATTGGAAAGAAATTAACATGAAACAACAAAAATTTTTCGGTATTATCCTTGTCATCTGCGTTCTTGTGACCCTTATGCTACAAATATCAAAAATAAAAAGCTTGATGCATTTTATTAAGCAGATTCAATCATCCAATGCTGAATATGCGAAAGAACCTCATTTAGATATATTGCTAGTTTGCGTGGATAAGGAACATCAAGGAAAGGGGATAGCAATAGAATTGGTTGATTTTGCAAAGAAAATGTCTGACGATAATGGTGTTACCAGGTACAGCCTGGTTTATCAAAAAGAACCGAATTTATAGTTGTAGAGTAACTGATCAGAAGGTCTGCGCACATACTGCTCTGACCGTGAGAAAACATTGATTCAGCAGGCACAGATCCATTTGCATAACGAACTTGTTCGTATTGCAATTTTTGCATGGATTTGTGCTCGTAATGATGAAGTGAATAGTTTCAAGTGAATTATGCACACTATTATCTCAAAACAGAGCGTATATAGACATACCAAAACAAGGAGAAATCAAAAAGATGAAAATAATTGAATACTTTACATCAGAGAAAAAAGAACATTGGTTAGATGAAATAAAAAAATGTGATTGGGAAGCAGGGCAGTATTTACATCAGCTTCTTAGTGAAAACAGTCTGAAAAGAATGGTTGGTGAAACTGCTCTTGTACCAATGCTTGTGGATGGGGATAAGCTGATTGCTTTTTGCACATTTGCTCCTCTTGATGATATCCAGCCAACGGATATGTCACCATGGATTGGATTTGTTTATACATTCCCTGATTATAGAGGGCATCGTTATGTAGGAATGCTTTTAGATTATGCAGAGAGTATTGCAACAGTCATGAATAGGGAGTACATATATATTTCCACCGGTCATACAGGATTGTACGAAAAATATGGATATGAGTTTTATAAAATGGACAAGGATATCGAAGGTGAGAAATCACGTATATATCGTAAAGCCCTTGCAGTGGAGGGACCGGACAAAGATCGACGCTATGAAAGTGGTGCTAAATGGAAGGCTGAGATTGTAAAAGCGGCAAGAGAAAATGTTGATATGACAGCATATTGTGGATTCTCATGTAATCATTGCTTTCTGGGCGAATGGTGTGGAGGATGCCGTTCTGTATTTAGCTGCTGCTCATACGGAACGCTTTATGATAAGGGTAAATGTCCAAATATAGATTGTTGTGAAAAGAAGGGGCTTGATGGTTGCTATGAGTGTGAGGATTTAAAAGAGTGTACGAAGGGATTCTATCAACCAGACAATGACGGGGCAAGTGCCTGCAAGGCTCAGGCAATGTTTATTCACAAATATGGAAAAGAAAAATTCTTCTATGTTCATGATAAGCTGCATGAAGTTCATGATTTCAAAAAAACGCAGGAAATACTAGGAACAGATGCAGAGGAAGGATTAAAGATATTGGAAAGATATCTGTAAATTCTGCAACTTCCCATCAATTTCATAGCAGAAATAGCTGACATGGGAATTATCTTGGATGATGTCTAAAGTAAAGCTCAGATAGAGGAGGGGATTTATTCGTATTTAAGGGTGCAAAAGGGGGGCAAGCGTTGGAGTGTAGGTGGAGCGCACGTGAATGGTATCAAATTGGTGGTTATGATAAAGTGATACATTTAAAACACAATGTAAACCTAAACGTTGACAAGAAATGTTTTTATTCATATAATATGAATTAAGAAATGAGTATATACTATAGGCAAATATGTTATATGGGAGGTGTTCATATGGCTACAGTACCTACGCAGGTGAGAATTGATGAAAATTTAAAAAAGCAGGCTACAGAGCTTTTTTCACAGTTAGGAATGGATATGTCCAGTGCAATGAATATATTTCTTAGACAGTGTGTTATGAGAGGGGGGCTTCCATTTGATGTAGTGGTTCCACAATACAAACCAGAGGTTATTGAGGCTATGGAAGAAGCGAAAAGAATCAGCAAGGATCCTAATACTAAGAGATACAGTAGTTTTTCGGATGCCATGGAGGACCTTGATTGATGCAGTATGAATTGATACTTACTGGCAAATTTAAGAAAAGTTTGAAGTTAGCCAGGAAGAGAGGCCTTGATATATCTCTTCTGGAGGATATTGTCACTATGCTTCAGAACAATATTCCTTTGGAAGAAAAGTATAGAGACCATGAATTAAAAGGAAAATATCAAGGATTTAGAGAATGCCATATTCAGCCGGATTGGTTACTAATATATTTGAAAGAAGATGGTATTCTGACATTGACCTTGGTCGATACAGGAACACATGCAGATTTATTTAACATGTGATAACACAACACTGATAACAATTTGATAACATTAGCTCATACAGCACATGTGACTGGTGCAGCTGAAACCAAATGAAGTCAAATCGTAACAGGACACCCTAACAAAAATGTTTAAGACAAGGATTAAGTTAGGGAGTTTGAATAATTAAATACCCCATATAGAAGTTGTTGCATTTCTACATCATTGTTAAAGATAGATAACGGAATTCATTTTAACATATGGAGGAATAGGAACGATTATCATTGTAAATATAGACATATAATGATATAATATGTCTATATTAAAAACGGAGGTGATAATCATGTTTGCACAGCAGGAAGTAATTAGACCATCTGCAGATTTACGAAATCACTATAACGAAATATCCAGACAATGCCGTGAAGATAATGAGGCTGTTATCATTACGGTAAATGGAAGAGGAGACACAGTTTCCATTTCCTATGAGGAGTATAAGAGGATGAAGGCGAGAATTGAACTTTTGGAAATTCTTGCAGAAGCTGATGAGGATGTTAAGTACGGAAGAGTTGCACCTATGAAGAACACATTTGATGACTTAAGAAGTTTTCTTAAGGAGGGGAAAGCTTGAAGTACGAAGTTATACGAACAGATACGGCTGATTCCTTAATCCGAAAGATCATTCTCCATGTTGCAGAAAACTTTGGGGACGATGTGGCATTGGAAAAGTTGGATTATCTTGAAGAAGCCATTATGAATCTGGGTGATAATCCGTATATTGGTGTGAAGCCAAAATACAATGTTTTAAAAAGACAGGGGTATTTGGTTCTCATTTTGGAAAAGGATATTGTATTTTATAAGGTAGATGATAATAAGAAGCAGGTTATTGTCTATGCTGTAGTAGATCAGAGGCAAGATTATTTAAGTATTATCAGAGGCTTGTAGATTATCTTAATCCCAAACAAATTTGATTTTCTCCCCAAAAAGAATATATTTTGGGATTAAAAAGGGATGGGAGAATGAGCCGACTCATGACGTTACTTCTGTTATATAGGAGCGACTATGAAGTTGGATAATTTATCAGTATTGAGAAAGCAATAGCTGACACAAAAAATAGCTATTGATGGATAGCTGTTTTATCTAAGGAAGGATTGTATTTATGCAATATGCAAGAAAATTAAGAAATAAATAAAACTGGGAGGTATGTCAATATGCGTGATTCAATAGAAAATATATCACAACTTCAGAAAAAGTTGAATGACCTGCAACTGGAAAATCAGATATTAAAAAACATATTGGACAGGGCAGGATTGGCATACAATAAGGAACTATCGGCATTTAGACAAAATGATAGTAAAGAAGATTATGATCCAAAACAGGGCAAAAGAATCATTCATCCGCAGTCAATAACAGAAAATATGGCAAATAAGTTCTTTTATATGTTCTGGGGAAGGCAGGATGTTTATGCAAAGCGTAGTGTTAATAAAGAAACTGGAAAAGCAGCGTACTATCCACAGTGTAATAATTTCTGGACAAGTGTGTGTCATAAGAAGATAAAAGATGGCATCAATTGCAAGGACTGTAAGAATCGTTCTTATAAGAAAATAACAAAATACGATATATTAAATCATTTGCAGGGAAATGCTTATAATTCATCTGATGTGATAGGTGTTTATCCTCTTCTTAATAATGGAACGTGCAGGTTTATGGTATTTGATTTTGATAATCATGATAAAGGAGCAGAAGAAAAAGATTTTGCCAATGATGACGATACATGGATTGAAGAAGTTGAAGCAATGAGGAAAATCTGTGTGATGAATGGAATAGATCCGTTAGTGGAACGCTCAAGATCTGGAAGAGGAGCACATGTATGGATATTCTTTGATAAGCCGATAGCTGCTTCATTGGTAAGAAAGTTTGGATTTGCTTTGCTTGATAAAGGTGCGGAACAGGTTAATTTAAAATCATTTAAATATTATGACAGAATGCTGCCTGCGCAGGATTCATTACCGGATAAGGCGCTAAAAGAACTGACGAAATACGATAACGGAATACTTCATGCTGCAACTGCATTTGGAAAAACTGTTGTCAGTAGTGCAATAATTGCACAAAAGAAAGTCAATACATTGATTATATTGGAATCATCGGCTTTAATAGAGCAGTGGAAAGATGCATTGGAGAAATTTTTAAATATTGATGAGGAACTTCCATCATATGAAACTAAGACAGGAAGAGTACGGAAAAGAAAAAGTCTGATTGGAACATTGCAAGGAGTTCACGATTCAATGACTGGAATCATAGATATTGCAATGGCAGGTTCACTATGCAAAAAGGGAGAGTTTCATAAGCTATTGAATGAATATGGACTCGTGCTGATTGATGAATGCCATCATTCTGCTTCTGAAACAATAGCAAATGTTTTGAAAGAATTGAAAGCAAAGTATGTATACGGTGTGACAGCAACTCCTAAAAGAGCAGATGGACTAGAAAAAATCAATTACATGCTAATTGGTCCTATAAGGTATAGCTATACGGCTAAAGAAAAAGCTAAGGAGCAAGGAATACAGGCTTTGAGGTTTCAAAGGGAAATCTGGGAGAATGTTGGAGACAGAATTGTTGTGAGTGGGCAGATAGACAAGAAGATGATATATGCGGATTGGATCAGACAAAGCTTTTGCTAAAGGAAAAAATGAAGAGCATTTATTGGGGAACATCTCTACATAGGGAATTTCAAAATATTGGTTTGGAGGTGCTGGTATGATTACCATATTGAAAAATAAGAAAGATATACCAAGTGATAAGGATTACGTTGAGCTTAACGATGTTTTCTTTAACCAGAATACCGTTTCCAAGATAGATGATAGGGCAAATGCCATTGTCGAGAAAATAGATGCCTCCAAGCTGATTGGGAAATATAAGATGGAATCAAAGTTCAATGGCGTTACATTAGATATTGATTGTTTATCGACAGGCTGTAAAACCGTGTTGAATGTACTGTATTTTCCTGATAAGGTATTTTGCATGAAAGAATGTGGCGATAATGCCTTGGAAGTATTGTATGGACTAGAAACTGGAACGGTATATAGTGATTATGCAGTAATACCATTTGATATGAACAAAGTAAAAGTATTTGATGAAAACGGAACTAGAGTGATAGAGGATTACGAAGAGTTGAAGGAGTGGTGGAATAATGAAGAGTAAGCCAATTGTTATGGAACATTTTTCAACGGTTCATACATCGTATATACTTAATTTTGACTTCACAAATAATATTACAATTCTTACTGGTTTATCGGCAAGCGGAAAAACAGCTTCTTTTTCATTTATGAGGGAGTGTATGGCGGTGAATCCCAATATAGTATGTATCAATTACCAGGATTATCAGAGGGATATAAAGAAGCTTATTGCCGGTGAGATAGGCAAACTTATTGTGATTGATAATGCTGACATATTGTTAGATGATGATACAAGAAAGTATATTTCGCTGGATGATAAGAATCAGTATTTGATTATAGGAAGAAATCCAAATAATTTATTTACAACAAGTGATAATTTGTTTGAACTTGTGAGTGAGAAAAAGGGGGAGCAGACAGAATTTAGCCTGAGAAAATATTTGTGAGCTATATTAGTATTTTCCGCAACCTGGTATGTTTAACAGGAGTGTAGAAAGAAATTGATTTTGAAACTGTAAGTAATGTGGCAGTTAGTGAAATTCAGCAAGTAATTCAACAAATTATTTTATTCATGAGATGAAAATGAATAATGATTTATCAGATAAAAAGAGCGATGTAGTTTATATACACCGCTCTTTTTGATTAGCATGGTATTTTATTTTTCTAGCAGTTTGCGTGCATATGTAAGTATTCTGCCTTCTACATTGCTGTCCTGCTTGATCATTTTGATGAGTGAATAAAGCTCAGGGTCATTGGATGAAGAAACAATAATGTAATCAGGATCTATCTTATCAGATGTTCCGTAAAGAAAATCTATGTTGCAATTAAATGTCTGCGCAATGAAACCGACTGTAGGATAAGAGGGTTCACGTTGTCCATTTTCATAGCGGCCATATACCATTGGCGAGATATTAAGGCGACGTGCGGCCTCTGCTTTATTTATATTTAGAGTATTTCTGAGTTGGATTAATCTTTCAGGTTGAAATTTCATAGGTAAGCTCCTTCTTAAAAATCGATATTCAAGTGATTGAATGTAACCATAAAAGATTATAAATTATAATTTAGCTTTTTTCAATGTTTACCTTGACAATAACCATTGGATATGATATGGTTTCAAGCAGATGGCTGTCACAGGATTTTGTCAAAAAATTTGCAGAAAAATATGAAGAATGTTGCACAAAATCTACCAAAGGCTGTGTATGAGGATTGCGTGAAGGAAGAATTGGAGATTTTAAAGAAAGCCGGTGAGTTTGGAGGCAAACTTTGCAGTAAGGTGACAATGGAAATTATTAAAGATAAATTGAAGATAGGTTGACTTTTAATTTAATAACGTTTGTTAACAATGCCTATTGTAAATAAAAGCTATCATCATTACAATAGAGATTAGTAATGCTTCGAACAATATGAAAGGCATAAAACCAATATGAAAAGACACACAAACATAATAATCACAGCCGTGGCATCGCTGCTTATCGTCACACTTGCGGGCAGAGAATTCACTAAAAATCATAAGAAAGAGTCTGATGATAAATCGTCTACGAATGTATCAGAAAATACATGTGAAGATATACCTGACACAAGTATATCTGATACGTGTGTAGCTGATACGAATACACCTGACACGAGTACATCTGAAGCAGATATTCTGGATACGACCTATGAGAATAATAAAGAGCAATTTTATATATCCGAAATTCCGGATGATATTTTTGAAAAAATGCAGGGCAAATCCTACAAGGCAGATTGTACACTCCCCAGAGAAAATCTGCGATATATACATGTACTGCACGTAGGCTTTGACAATCAGGTACATGAAGGTGAGCTGGTTGCAAATAAAGATATCGCAGATGATGTACTTGAAATATTTAAGGAGCTCTATGAGTCCGGATATCAAATAGAAAAAGTCAGACTTGTTGATGAATACGATGCAGATGATGAGGCATCTATGAGCGATAATAATTCATCGGCCTTCAATTTCAGATTTATCTCCCACACTACAAAGATATCGAAGCATGGAATGGGAATGGCGGTGGATATCAACACTCTATACAATCCTTATGTCAAAACAGTCGATGGGGAGCTTTCGATTGAGCCTGCAAATGCCACATATTATGTTGACCGGAGCAGGGATTTTTCGCACAAGATTGACCATGATGATTTATGCTATAAACTGTTTACGGAGCATGGCTTTGAGTGGGGAGGCGATTGGACGCATTCCAAGGATTATCAGCATTTTGAAAAATAGTGCTGATAATTTCTACGGAAGCAGGTGACCTGCCGCCAGGTACAGCTCATACCATTCCTCGCGAGTCAGAGTAATATCGCATGCCGCGATAATTTCCTTCAGGCGGCTTTCACTTGCAGTTCCGGTAACAATCTGCATATTTGCCGGATGGCGTAAAATCCATGCAGCCGCAATAGTAGTATCGCTGACATTATATTTTTCGGCTATCACATGAAGTTTTTTATTCAGTTCCGGGTATTCGTCGCTTCCGAGAAAACAGCCTTTCCATGCCGGCATCTGAAAAGGAGACCATGCCTGGAGAGTGATATTGTGGAGGCGGCAGTAGTCGAGCAGACTTCCGTCGTGATCAATTGAACCGGGTGTTTCCATATTGACTTCCATGCCATTTGCAACGAGATTGGAAACAGGAATGCTGAACTGAACCTGATTGACAACGAGTGGTTGGCGGACATATTTCTGTAGCAGTTCAATCTGCATCGGCTTATGATTTGAAACGCCAAAATGGCGAACCTTTCCGCTTTCAAAAAGAACATCAAATGCTGTGGCAACCTCTTCCGGTTCTACGAGTGCATCCGGACGATGAAGCAGCAGAAGATCAAGATAATCTGTATGAAGCCTTTTTAAAATACCATCGACAGATTTCAGAATATGCTCATTTGAGAGATCATAGAAGCCTTGGCGGATGCCACATTTTGACTGCAGGTAAATATCTTCACGCTTTAGGGATGGATCGTCTGCAATTGCTTCGCCGAAAACACTCTCGCTCATACCGCCACCGTAGATATCCGCGTGATCAAAGAAATATGCGCCCTGTTCCAGCGCAGCATGAATAAAATGATTCATCTCATCCTTTGATTTTTCAGAAAGGCGCATGCATCCAACTGCAACTGAAGGAACCTTTCGTATGTGATTGCCTAAAATTGTTTCTCTCATAGTAAAAATCTCCTTTGTAATTATTTTCTAATTCCAATAATTAGTGCGGCGTAGCCCCAATCCCATATGAGCTTTGCAAAGCTGTTTTCAAGATATTCGCGTATGTCATCGTCATCATATCCTGTCATGCGTGAGATGATGACAATATGCTCTCTGATGGTTTCATATGTCAACGGACTATTGGCATTGTGACTGTACCACAAGAAAAGACTTTGACGTATAGCCGTGTATTCAATCATAATCCATTGCATTTTGATAATCATGTGTTCAATAATTTTTTTAGTGGATGCTGCTTCAGGCGATATCAGGTCGGAAAACAGCTCGTTTGCCAGATAATTGCGAAAAACAATGTCATAATCTGTGAGTATTGAGCCAAATTTTTTCTGCGATGTTTGCAAGGTGCGGCTCATGGAGTTATTGTCTGACTGTGAATAAATATTGGAGTATCTACAAGCCTCGGTCAGTACAGGCTGAAGAAAGGCTGTATACAAACCCTCTTTACGATAATTTACTGATAAATCCTGAAGCAGCTCATTGCATTCGATAAATGTATCTTCGGCCGGGATATGGATATCTTCCATGGCGGTATTCAGTTCATTAAGCGTATGTCCGGAAAAATATTCCTGTATATGTGCATTGGTGACAGGCTGGTTTTTATATAATTCCAATAAAATGTAAAGCCCATCAAGCAAAGCCAGCTCCACTGAAAGCCCTTGGTCAGATATCAGTTTAATCAGATTATCACGGATTAAAAATGCCGGAGATAAATTATTCCGGGTCTCGGATATTACAGGAAATGTGACAGGTTTTTCGCACCACAGGTCGATAACTGCCGGACAGCACGGCATGAGTGTTCGTTCCTCATGTCTTGAAAACCGGTGGATTTCTCTGGGAAACAGTGCACATGTCTCTGAAAGCACTTCATCTGAGTATGTCATTACAAGATGACATAGCTTATCCTTTGAAAGAAACGGACACCGATGTTTTTCGTCCAGTTTAATAACCAGACTGCCATCCTTATTGCATGTGTAAGAGCTTAGAGTGTCACTTTTTCCAGACACTTTATCAGCAGAAAAATGGGATGTAGATAAAGTATCCGGAGGAGAAAGCTTCTTCCATTTGCGGTTTGTAGCGTCATCTACTGCAATTTTCCACTCCTGACAGCATGTGATACTGCATTTGTCAGCAATACATTTGAAATTGTTGTAATAGTCCGGTTGATAGTTTTTCATAGTTCTCCTTTGCCGTCTTATAGATTTGCGAACAATGCATATTGTAATTGTAAATGAAATCAATCACTATTACAATAGATAGAAAAAATAAGAGGCAAGAGGTAAAGAGATTATCATCAAATAAGTTGCATAATTGCTTTTAAAACTATATAATAGGTTTATTATTACAATTTATATTAGAATGATGAAGAGGAATACAGGTGCAGGTTTCGGATAAACTAATAAAACCATTAACAGAGGCAAAATATTTGAATGCGGATAATGTCAGCAGATATCGCTGTATTATGCGCATTTTTTTTGAAAATTATGAAAAGCTCAGGTATTGGCTGTATCAGGAGGATGTATATGAGCAGATGATTGCGGATCCATTCTGGGCAGATTACAAGATAGAACAGTGTCAGCAGGATCTTGCTATGCTGACTGAGTGGAAGAATCTCAATACCATTCAGGATACAAAAAAGGTTTCATCAATAGAAGAGTTTAAAAACAAGAAATACAGATATCAGATGTCAGAGTATAGTGTAGAGATAGAAAGGCTTGTACTTCGACTGGAAAATCTTCTTGTCGAGGGCGCATCATTAGAGCCTACACTGCTTGAGCGTATTAGAAGAAATGTTGAAAAAATCCCTGATATAGCTGTGCATGATAAGGATGAGGTTCATACATGGTGGGATGATCTGAACAATGATTTTGTGAGACTGAACCAGAATTATCAGGATTATATCAGAGATTTAAACAGTGTAAAGTCTGAGGAAATGATGCATACAAAAGAGTTTCTTGTATTTAAAGACCGGCTGATAGAGTATCTTAGAAGCTTTATTAAGGGTTTACAGAGAAATGTTGGGGTTATTGAGGAATGTCTGAGGCAGCAGGAGGAGAATAGGCTTAATCAGATATTTGACAAGGTAGTGGAGTATGAGCTGTCAATTCCGCGTATGGATACGGTTCTGACAAGGCAGATGATAGAGCAGAATGTTGTTGGAAGATACCAGAGTATGTATGACTGGTTTGTCGGAAGTGAAGGGCAGGAAAATGAGGCAGGAAAGCTTTTTGATGTAACGAATGACATTATACGGCGAATTACTCGCTATGCTGCTGCATTAAGTGAGAAAAATGCGCTTGGTGCAAATAGAAAAGAAGAATATAAGAAGGTAGCAGAGCTTTTTATGAGATGTGAGGATTTATCGCAGGCTCATAAAATGTCGGCCATGGTCTTCGGAATGGAAAAACCTTTTCATGTTTCAGCGGATAGTATAAGAGAAACGGATAGCATAAATAAAGGCGTTTATGAAGAAAAGCCGTTTTGTATAGATTTGAAGCCCAGAGTCAGAACCTACCGGGAGAAAACCAAAAGAAGTTCTATCGTGGAAGCCAGGGAGAAGAAGCTTGAAACCAGAAGAAAAATTATTGAGCGTCAGAAAGAGGAAATGCGCAAAATAAATGAGCTGGAGAAGGATGGCATGATTGATTTTGCAGAGCTGCCTGTTTTAGAGCCGGGAATAAGGGAGATATTGTTGAAATGGATTTCCGATGCATTGGAATCCGCAGACTTTTCAGCCAGAACCGATGATGGAAGAACGTACAAGCTTTATAAAAGTGACTCGGAAACATGTGTTGTTCACTGCGAGGATGGCAATTTTACCATGCCAAGGATGAGGCTTGTATTTGATGAAAATGTCTGAGTCAGACTATGTACATAGAGCCTATACACATATGAGTAAAATTAGCTGCATAGCAGCGCGAATCGGAACGGAGTGTAGACAAAGCACAAGTATCGTGCGGTTTTGAGAATGTGCGTGGGGGTCTGAATAGTTACGATATAAGAATATACAGAGGATAGTCAATGAATGAGATAGAGATATTATTGAATAGAAGGTGGGTTCTCAAATCAGAGGATAAGGAGCTGTATTACAAAGTAAGGGATGCGGTTGGAGAACTGAGAAAATATTCGACGGATAAGCTGGGATGCCAGATTATAGACAATTCAACGCTCGTAAAGATGGAAAAAATACCGGTTGTGCCGGAGCCGTTTATGGGAATAATACAGTTTTCGTCAAAGGAAGAGTATGTTTTTCTGTGTATCCTGCTGATGTTTTTGGAGGATAGGGATGCACAGGAACAGTTTATTTTATCACAGTTCACAGAATATGCAGCTTCAATTATGCCGGGAGAGATAACGGACTGGACTGTGTACACAAACAGGCGCAGGCTCATAAGAGTTCTTAGATTTGCAGTGGAGCAGGGGCTTATCAGTGTGACAGATGGAACGGATGAGCTGTTTATGGATGACGCAGGGGGTGAAGTGCTGTATGAGAACACAGGTGCTTCAAAGTACTTTATGAGAAATTTTCCAAAGGACATTATGGGGTATACATCACCGGATGATTTCAGGGAGAGTGAATGGTTTGATGTCGATGAGGACCGGGGCTTTGCAAGGCGTCACCGAGTATACAAGAGGCTGCTTTTTGCACCGGCTATGTACAGGGAGGATGGTTCAGATGAAGATTTTGAATACCTGAAAAATTACAGAGGCAGGCTCATAGAGGACTTAGAGCAGATGTTTGAATGTCATGTACACATTCACAGAGGCAGTGCTTATTTACTGTCAGGAGAGGATTGCAGAATGGGAACCGTTTTTCCGGGAAACAATTCCATTTCTGATATTCTGCTCATATGCTTTGGGGAAATTCGTAAAAAGATAGAGCAGAAAGAGTGGAAAATATCGCAGGATGAGATGTGTGTTGTGGATAGAATTGCCTTTGAAGCACTTATAAAGAATGTGAAAAAAGATTTCGGCGCAGGATTTTCAAAAATGTATCGAGATATGCCGGAGGGAGAGTTTGTAGAAAATGTTATAGGTGAAATGGAGCGATGGATGTTTATAAAGATGGAAAATGAAACACATCAGATAAAGATTTGTCCGTTAACCGGAAAAATACAGGGAAGTTATCCATCGGATTTCATAGGAGGAAGAGACAATGAACAGTAGGTGGCAGGCAAACAAAATCGGGCTTATAAACTTTTGGTATTATGATGAGCAGGAGTTTCCTTTTGTAAAAGGACGAATCCTGCTTCGTGGCTCAAATGGTTCGGGTAAATCTGTTACAATGCAGAGTGTTGTTCCGTTACTGCTGGATGGAAATATGAGTCCGGAGAGGCTTGATCCATTTGGCTCAAGAGATAGGAAGATGAGCAGCTATCTGCTTGAAGAGGATGACGGCAGAGATGAGAGAACAGGCTATCTTTATCTGGAATTTAAGAGAAAAGACAGCGAGACATATATGACTGTTGGCATGGGAATCCGTGCCAGAAGAGGGAAGCCGCTGGATAAATGGTATTTTGGGCTGACTGATGGACGACGTGTTGGAAAGGATTTTTATCTCTATAAGGATATGGGGGAAAAGGTTACCTTATCCAAAAAAGAGCTTGAAAACAGAATAGGCACAGGCGGCAGAGTAATTGACAGACAGGTTGACTATATGGATTATGTAAATCGTCAGATATTTGGTTTTGATACTCCTGACGAGTATAAAGAGCTGGTGGATTTACTGATTCAGCTTCG
The DNA here is from genome assembly GCF_052118705.1 of Agathobacter sp. LCP21S3_B2. Lineage (NCBI taxonomy): Bacteria > Bacillati > Bacillota > Clostridia > Lachnospirales > Lachnospiraceae > Agathobacter > Agathobacter sp. LCP21S3_B2. The sequence goes on from NZ_JBQKGQ010000008.1 coordinate 27,806, forward strand.
TACTCCAAAGCTGTCTAAGGATTTTAAGCCATCTGTAATAAATGATATTTTAAGTGATTCGTTGCAGCCACTTTCAGATGAGGATCTTCGTCCTATGTCTGAGGCAATAGAGAACATGGATACGATGAACATGAATCTGAAAAGCCGCAAAGAGGCAAAACAGGCTGCAGAGAAAATCAATACAGTATTCAATAAATACAATAAGCTTTTGCTTTTTGACAAGGCAGACAGACTGGTGCAGGTGCAGCAGAAGCTTGAGGATGCAGACAAGGCAGGAAAAGAACTGCAGAACAGGTATGAAGCGTGTCTGGAAAATATCAAAGACCTTGAAGCAAAAATAATCAGTATCAATGCCAAAAAGGATACCTTGGAAAAGGAAAGGGAATCTCTTGGAAAAAGTGACGCTTTTGCACTTAAGGAAAGAGAGGCTAAGCTTGGGAAAGAAATATGTGAACATGAGAAAACTATCCGTGAAAAGAATGTATTTCTTTCTTCAAAGGAAGAAAAGTACCGTGATGTAGAGTGTCAGATAAAGGATGAGGAAGACAGGCGGTATGAGAAGGAGAAGGAACTTAATGCATTGCTTGAGGAAATGCAGGATGAGGCGGAAAGAATGTCATTTCAGGAGTTTTCTTTCATGCAGGAGGAGCTCTGTGAGAATATTGAAAACGAGTATAAGTTTGAGCTTCACAGACAACAGTTTGGTATCACAAAAAAGAATATAATTGAAGGAATGAAGCTTCTGGAAGATATCAGACAGCTTGATATACATAAGGAAGAGCTCGTCCAAAAGAGGGAAAAACAGATTCGAGAGCTTGATATGGTACAAAGAAAGATATCAGAGCTTGAGAGTGTGCTTGTCCAGGTAGAGAATGAGTGGAAAGAAGCCCTGTATAAATGGAATGAGGAGAATACAGAGCTTAAGTTAGAAAGAGGGTTTCTCGGAGAGCTTAGTATATTTGCAGATGATTATAATGAAAAGTCGGATTTTGCAATAATACGACGGAAAATCAGTGAAAAATGGACGGATAAAGATTCACAGCTTCAGCTTGCACTTAACTCAAAAAGGGCTGCTATGGATGAAGCTGATTCTGAGCTTGACGAGATAAAAACACAGCTAAAGGAGTGGGAGAATCAGAAGGAACCACAGCCTGAAAGAACCGAAGCTGTCATAAAAAACAGAGACAGACTAAAAGAAGCAGGTATTCCTTATCAGGAATTTTACAAGGTCATAGAGTTTGACACAGGCCTTTCGGACGAAGCGTGCAATCATCTTGAGGAAGCGCTTCTTAAGATGGGAATACTCGATGCAATTGTTGTCGATGAGCAGTATAAGGAGCAGGTTTTAAAGCACGCTGCCGGGTGTGAGGATCACTATCTTTTTGCATCAAAAACTGTAGAAGGAAAGAGTCTTTTAGATGTTCTTGAATTGAATGATGAGGTCAATGATATATTTTCCAATCAGAGGCTTACAAGCATTCTAAGCAATATTTCATATGATGAAGCAAATGATATTTCAGTGATGGCAGATGGAACATATCATATGGGTGTGCTCAACGGAACCATCACAGGGGAATATACGGCAGGATTTTTGGGAACTAAGGCCAGAGAGAGAAACAGACAGCTTAAAATTGCAGAATGTAAAAATAAAATTGCAGCTATTGAAGCACAGATAGATGCGCTGGATGAAGAATGCAATGTCTTGTCACAGAGAAAGAGAAGTATGAAAGAAGAATATGAAAATCTGCCGGATGACAAGGATATGAGAGAAGCACTCAACCTTCTTCTGGAACAGGAGAGGCAGCACTCACAGATTAGAGCTGAAAATGAAAAACTCGATGAGCAGTTGACTATTCTGATGGAAGAAATAAAGGATAAAAGAAAAGCTGCACTTGAGATATCAGAGAAGCTTTATTTAACGTGCTCTTATGATAATTTTGCTGATGCAAAGGAAGCTGCAGAAGAGTATGATAAGGCGTTAGTACGTCTGGCAGCAGTCCATGAGCTGCTTATCAGGAGCATTTCATATATGAAGGAGAGAAGGAGGCATCTTGAAGACCTTGATTATGATATGGATCAGGTCAGATACGATATCAGGGAGAATGAAAAGCTGCTGGATCAAAAGAAGGCTGAGAGAAAATCTATACTTGAACAGCTTGCGCTTACGGATTATGAGGAGATAAAGGAAAGACTGGATGCATGTGTTAACTGGCTTGCGGCATATCCGGCTTTATTAGAAAAAACTGTTGGTCAAAATATGCAGGCGAAGGATGAAGCAGAGGCCATAAAAAATGATAGCCGGGCTATTAATGAAACGATAAGTGATTTAGAAAAAAAGATGGTATTCCTTCAAAAATGTTATACGGATGAATACAATCTGCGTTATGTTACTCTGCCACAGGAGATAACGAATACGGTTAAGGGCATTCGGGATTATCTGAAAACAGATGTTAAGGGAATGGATAAGGAGAGTGTGGTCAGCAGTCTGAATCAGGTTTTTTATGAAAACAGAAGCTTTTTGACAGACTATCAGCTTACACAGAATCATTTGTTTGAGGATGATGATGCAAATGCCGGTGTGGCCGGTTTTTCCGCTAAGCGTCTTGATATATCTGCCAGATATCAGGGTGTTAAGGTTTCGTTTTCCAGTCTTCTGATACACCTGGGTGATGATATTGCAGAGCTTGAAAATCTGATAAAAGACGGAGACAGGGAGCTGTTTGAGGATATTCTGGCAAATACCGTAAGCAGAAAGATCAGGGGCAAAATCAATGCTTCAAATACGTGGGTTCAGAAGATGAACAGCCTGATGAACGGTATGGATACATCGAGCGGACTTAAGCTCAGTCTCAGATGGAGAAGTAAGACCGCAGAAAAGGAAGACCAGCTTGATACAAGAGAGCTTGTTGAGCTTTTAAAGAAGGATTACCGCCTTATGAGTGAGGAGGAAGCGGCAAAGCTTTCGGCACATTTCAGGTCAAAGGTTGAGGAAGCCAGAAGAAATGCGAGAGACAGTGCAGGAATGATATCGTTTTACCAGATTATGAAGGAGACTCTTGATTACAGAAAATGGTTTGAGTTCCAATTGTTTTCGCAGAAAAGTGGAGAGCGTCAGAAGGAACTCACAAACAGCGTATTCGGCACATTTAGTGGTGGCGAAAAGGCTATGTCTATGTATGTGCCTTTGTTTTCCGCTGTTGTAGCAAAGTATCAGGGTGGCAGAGAGGATGCACCGAGACTGATATCGCTTGATGAGGCCTTTGCAGGTGTTGATAATAAAAATATCAGAGACATGTTCAGGCTTATGACTCAGTTTGAGTTTGACTTTATTATAAATTCACAGGTGCTATGGGGAGATTGTGATACACTTGATGCACTTGCAATATATCAGCTTATCAGACCTGAAAATGCAAAGTTTGTGACGGTTATGCCTTATCTTTGGAATGGAAGGAGAAAGGAGCTCCTGGAGGATGAAGAACAGGTTTCACAGAGAGCGGCTGAATTGAATGGATAATCATTTAATGAATGAGAAAAAACAGATTAATGAATGTATAGAATATTTTAGGAATAGCAGTATATGGAAGCGCATATTTAAAGGATTTAAGGAGAAATATTCTTCATATGGACGATTTTCAGGAAAGGTAATTGTCAGAAATCCGGAAGATAATGATATTGAAGAGCTTGAGGGGTTTTTCGGTCAGAATTTTCATGGGAAAAGGAGTATTACCATATCTGCAGAAAAATTTGAAAAAGCACTGAAAAACAGCAGGTTTAAGGAGGTATCTCCCGAAGAAATACTGAATGCATATTTCGGAGAAAGATTACTTGGGAAATCTGAAGTAAAAGCGATACGACAGCAAAGGCTGTCGGAAATCAGGCAGGAGTTCTTTAACCACTATAGGCAGACAGCTGCACATAATATGTTGGAGCAGCTTGAAGTAATTGTTAAAAGAGACAGCCGTTTTTCACAAAATGAAGCTGTAGACAGTATGCTTGAGGCAGTGGAAGAATGGAAAAAAGATATATGGTTTTGCGCTGATGTATATAATAGCCTGCCTTACAGGAGTAATGACAAAATGTATCTGGCGGTATTTGCGGCAAAGCTTACAGGCAATCCTCATGCATTTGATTCTGGCACAAAAGAGGGAGGTATGCTGTATCAGGTAATTCTTATTGATTTGATTAACCGCGGTATGCAGGTAGAGACTTCAGAGCTTTTCCATGCATACAAAAGACAAAAGAGTTATTTTTTGGCAGGCATTATGATAGATGACATATCAAATTACGCTATGCTTTACAATATACATGCATATAAGCCGGACGGCAGTATACATAAAGGAATAGAAGGATTTTTTGAGGAAAAAGATATAGTTCAGCTTACATTAAATGTTATTTCAGAGCTAGACACTGTTGAATGTATTGATAACGAGATTTATATTGTGGAAAATCCTTCCGTGTTCGCAATGCTTTGTGGAAAAAAATCCTGTATGTGTATGAATGGACAGCCGCGTCTGGCTTGTCTCATGATGCTTGAGCTTTTAGCAAAATCCGGTACAAGAGTATATTATTCGGGAGACCTGGATCCGGAAGGTCTTTTGATTGCACAAAAATTATCAGGTTTTTATACCGGAGAATTTAATTACTGGCATATGGAAAAATTGGATTACGATGAGTGTATTTCAAAAGAGATGTTATCAGACAGGAGAGTTAAGATGCTTGATAATATCTCTGATGAAAGACTTTTGGAAGTTGCCTGTGAAATGAGACGATGTATGAGGGCCGGATATCAGGAAAATATAACATATGAGGATTTTCATAATGCGCTTTCTCCTACGTAATTATCAATCAATCACATGATGATTCAGCCATTTTCTTGAGTGGAATCTGGCAGTAAATATAATAGAACGAAGCATCCAGTCGCAAGCCATGCCAATCCACACTGCAATCGGACCAAAGCCCCATACACGGCAGAGGTATATGCACAGGCTTACACGGCAAAGCCACATTGTGCAGCAGGATACAATCATGGAGAATTTCACATCGCCTGCGGCACGCAGTCCATATGGCGGGATGAAGGATGGTACCCAGCAGATTGGCTTGACAATTGTGATAAAGGTAATCATCTCAAAGCAGAGCTGTGCACTGGCAGGTTCCATTCCGGCAAGCATTGTAATGGGCTTTGTGAGTATGAAAATAATCAGACAGCTGGCAATGATTACAACCTCAGACACCAGTGACAGTTTTTTGATATAGTAGACAGCTTCATCCTTTCTGCCGGCACCCAGACACTGTCCTACAACAGTCATAAGACCTATTCCTATTCCGATAGCGGCAATACCATTTAAGTTTTCGAGGATATTGGTCATGGCCTGGGCTGCGATGGCCACGGTTCCAAGAGTGGATACAGTAGACTGGATAGCCAGCTTTCCAAACTGGAACATGCTGTTTTCGATTCCTGATGGGATACCGATGAGCAGGATTTTTTTAATCAGGCCCCATTCAGGGCGTATAGACATATAGTTCTTTATGAAAATCGGTTCATTTTCCCTTCGAAGCTGTATGATAACGACAATCGCGCAGAATATTCGGGATATGAGAGTGGAAATAGCAGCTCCCTCAACACCCATGCCGAAGCCGAAAATCAGAATAGCGTTGCCTCCGATATTCATAAAGTTTGAAATAACAGATATGACCATAGGATTGCGACTGTTATTCTGTGCGCGCATAATGGACGCGCCGGCATCATAGAGACCTATAAAAGGAAATGACAGCAATGTAAAAAAGAAATAAACCTGTGAGTTCCTCATTACATCAGCTTCAACAGCGCCAAATATGGCACGAAGCAGCAACTTTCCTGTTATCAGACAAAAAGCAGATAAAAGTACAGATAGAAATGCCATGACAAAAAATACCTGTCGTGCAGCATGGCGGGCACATTTTGTATTGTGACTTCCCAGATACTGTGAACAGAGAATCGCACCACCGGCGGCAAGCGCTGAAAGTGCCTGTATGACAAGGATATTGATTGAGTCTACAAGCGAGACCGCTGAGATAGCTGCAGAACCTACGTTGCTGACCATCATTGTATCTACAGTTCCCATAAGAGAGGCCAATAGCTGCTCTATTATAATCGGAACCAAAAGCTTTCGAAGCTGAGTATTTGTATAAATATGATTGGTTGTAGTATGCAGGTTTGCTGTTTTTATTTTATCTGAATGTAAATTTGTCATATCTGATTACCTTTATAACTGTATATTTTACGTGTTTAGGTTAGTACGATAAATTCGTAATGTCAATAAGGAATATTTAAAGTGCTGGCAAAGTGTTAGTAATAAAATTATTTAAAATGTCAGTAACTTCTATTTTTTGAACAATATTGCACAATCCTCTTTTATTTTGAACCAAAAAGTTATACAATAGTACCATAGTAAAAGGCATCAAAACTAATTCCAAAATTAAATCACGAGAGGTATCAACATGAAAAAAGCAAAGAAACCACCTCTGTACAAAAGCTTCGGCTATGCCTTCGAGGGCATATTTACATGCATCAGAAATGAGCGCAATATCAAGATACACTGCACTGTCGCGATACTTGTAGTGATAGCAGGAACGGTACTTGGGATAACACCGACTGAGTGGTGCATCTGTCTGACGCTGTTTGGACTGGTGATAGCCCTGGAGCTGGTCAACACTGCGATTGAGTCAGTTGTAGATTTGGTAACGACAGAGCGAAAGCCGCTTGCCAAGGCAGCTAAGGACACGGCAGCAGGAGCTGTGCTTGTGGCAGCAATAATGGCTGCGATAGTTGGACTTATCATTTTTGTGCCAAGGATTGTTTCTTTATTATGATTAATCATGTATGAGCAGCGAATATTTTTGATGTTCTTTATAAGGAGCTTATTCAGAACAATCAATTTTAAATAACAGGGAGGATTTTACCATGGAAAGACTTACAGACGGATTAAAGAAGATTTTACTTGCAGGAATAGGAACAGTGGCAGTGACTGCTGAGAAATCAAAGGAAGTGCTTGATGAGATGGTCAAGAGAGGTGAGCTGACTGTCGAGCAGGGCAAGGTGCTCAATCAGGAGCTTAAGCACAATATCAAGGACACAGTAAAGAAAAATGTAAATGTATCTGTTAAGCCACAGTCACCAGAGGAGCTCGAGGAGCTTTTGGACAAGATGACACCTGAACAGATACAGGCTTTAAAGAGCAAGCTTGCACAGATGGATGAGGCTGACGTGGATCAAGAAGCTGATGAAAGCGTTTTTGAGGATGAGGACATTGTAACAGATACTTCAGCCGATGGAAAAAGTGCTTCCGGTGGAGAATCACAGACAGCGGATATAAAAATAGAAGCTGAGGACGATAAAGAGGAAAGCGTGAACTAGTATGGATAGCCGCCTGAAGGAGATGACAGCGGTACTTAAGAAGTACAAGCTCACGCATGGACTTACACCCGAAAAATTCAGACTTATATTGCAGGAGCTGGGACCTACCTATATTAAGCTTGGACAGATAATGTCGCTTCACTCGGATATTCTGCCAAAGGAATATTGTGAGGAGCTTATGAAGCTATGCTCAGATGTGGAGCCGATGCCGTTTGAGCAGGTGGAGGCTGTCATAGATGCTTCATTTGGCTATTCATGGAAGGATGTTTTTGCTTCAATAGATAAAAAGCCTCTTGGGGCAGCTTCTATAGCGCAGGTGCACAGGGCCACACTTAAAACCGGTGAGCAGGTGGTTGTGAAGGTGCAAAGGAAGGGCATTCACGAAGTGATGTCAAAGGATATGGCGCTGCTTCACAAGGCGGTTAAGCTTGTGCCGCCCATTTCTATAAAGGGCATTGTGGATTTTGACATGGTGCTTGATGAGATGTGGGCTGTGGCACAGGAGGAGATGAATTTCCTGCTTGAGGCATCCAATATTGAGGAGTTTGCCAGCAATAACAGGGATGTTGCATTTGTAGCCACACCAAAGCTTTACCGCAAGTATACCACATCACATGTACTTGTCATGGAGTATATAAAGGGCTTTAATATCGATGACAAGGAGGGGCTTTTAAAGGATGGATATGATCTTGAGGAGATAGGCAGCAAGCTGATTGACAACTATATCAGGCAGGTGACAGAGGATGGCTTCTTCCATGCGGACCCGCATCCGGGCAATGTAAAGATAAGGGATGGCAAAATTGTCTGGATTGATATGGGCATGATGGGAAGGCTTTCTGAGCATGACAAAAAGGAACTGAGCAATGCTGTTTACGGCATCGCCATGAACGATATCGGCATGATAGAGGATGCGGTGCTTGCAATTGGTGACTTTAAGGGTGAGCCTGACAGGGCAAAGCTGTACAAGGATATCAAAATAATCATAAATAAATACGGCAGTCTGGATATGGGACAGGTCGATGTCGCAGAGTTTATTCAGGAGCTTTTGGAGGTAATGAAGAACAACCGCATTGTTATGCCGCATGGTCTTACAATGCTTGCGAGGGGCATCACTCAGATAGAGGGAGTGCTTGCAGATATTGCACCGGGCGTCAACATGGTTGGGATTGCTTCTGCGAGGATAAAGCAGGAGATGTTTAAGAATTTTGATTTGAAGGGCGAGCTTAAAAAAGCCGGGAAGACAGCATACAAATCAGCTCACCGTTTGGCAGAACTGCCGGAGAGAATGGCGCAGATACTCGAGGAATATCAAAGAGGGCAGACACGCATAAATCTTGACATGCATGCTTCTGATGAGCTTGCGAGGCTTTTACACAGGCTGGTGAGAAATATCGTCATGGGCTTATGGGTTATGGCACTTCTAATCAGCTCAAGCATAGTGTGTACCACAGATATGACACCTAAGATACTTGGCATACCGGCGCTTGGTGTGATGGGATATGTGTTTGCATGCATCATAGTGCTTTATACGATTGTGAAGCATTTCATATCCAGACGATGATAAAAAAGCAGGATTCTGAAATTAATCAGAAATCCTGCTTTTTAATTACGTTATATTATTTCGATGATTTTTTACTCTTTGCTTTTTTATAATCCTCATCAAGATGATACTTGTCCTGATACATGGTGAACTGACCTACAAATGCAGGCTCCTGTCCGGCCTTAAGCTCATTGAGATAATCATGTGTCTCGAATGATGAGTTGTGTGTCTGAATCAGGCATACAGCAATGTTTGAGCAGTGATCCGAAGCTCTCTCACAGTTTGTGATGTAATCTGTGAGGAAAACGCCGAGTCTGCTGTCACATTTGCCCTTCTGAAGACGATCGATATGATGATTTCTAATCTCCTTGGTGAGATCGTCAATAACCTGCTCAAGAGGCTCAACCTTGACTGCCTCTGCCAAATCGTTTTTGCTAAATGCCTCTACAGTGAGAGTGAGAATCTCGCGCAGAGCATTATTGAGCACCGTGAGCTCTTTTCTTGCGTTCTTTGAAAAATCAAGCTTGTTGTCATCAATCTGCTTGGCAAGCTTTGCCATATTTATCGCATGATCTCCGATTCTCTCGAAGTCATTGATTGCATGAAGCATCTTTGAAATCTCGTTGTTGCCGTCCTCAGAAACATCCTTTCCGGATAAGTGAATGAGGAACGTGTCAAGCTGATCCTCTAAGTAATCAAGTTGCTCTTCCATGACTTCAATATCATCAAACTTTGAATCTGAGTAATTGTCAAAGAGGTCTAAAGCATTCTTGAAGCTGTCTCTTGCAAGCTCAGCCATCTCGTTTGTCTTCTCAAGACATTCTTTGACAGCAAGTCCAGGTGAGAGTAAAAGTCTCTCGTCGAGTACAACCTGTCCGTCTGCGTTGTCAGTTGTGACAAGCTTCTTAGCAATCTTTACAAGGAAATTGCTAAACGGAAGAAGGATAATAGTGGTAGCGACGTTGAAGATTGAGTGGAACACCGCAATCATTACAGGAGTGATGCTGTCATTAAATAATGCCAGATCAACAGCATAACGTGCGATACAGTATACTACAAGTCCTATTGCTGTACCGAACAGATTGAAGCTGATGTGGATGATGGATACTCTCTTGGCGTTTTTGTTTACGCCGATTGACGAAAGCAGTGCAGTCACGCATGTACCGATGTTCTGACCCATGATGATCGGGATAGCCATGCTATATGAGATAGCGCCAGTCATGGCTAAAGCCTGCAGCACACCAACTGATGCGGCAGATGACTGGATGACTCCGGTAAATACAGCACCTACAAGCACTCCGAGGAATGGATTGTTAAAGGTGGTGAGCAGTCCGGTAAATTCAGGCATATCTGCGAGTGGTGATACAGCGCCGCTCATGAGCTGCATACCATACATGAGTACGGCAAAACCTGCCATGATGATTCCAACGTCCTTGCGCTTTTCCTTCTTGCTTCCCATAATCATAATCACACCGATAAGCGCGATGACAGGGGAGAAGTTCTCAGGCTTTAACATCGAGATGAACAGATTGTCACTTTCGATACCTGAAAGACTAAGAATCCATGCGGTGAGAGTGGTTCCGATGTTGGAACCCATGATGACACCAACAGTCTGGGCAAGCTCCATGATGCCGGAGTTTACGAGTCCGACAAGCATAACAGTAAGTGCGGATGAGGATTGGATTGCAATAGTGACTATTGCTCCAAAAAATAAGCTCTTGACAGGGTTTGAGGTTACCTCCTTAAGTATCTTTTGGAGATTGCCTCCTGCGAGCTTCTCAAGACTGCCTGACATAACATGCATTCCGAAAAGGAAAAAGGCAAGTCCGCCGCATAACTGCAATATAGAGTAAATGTTCATGTTTACCTCCGTTTGTAAAAATAATTTGTTTTACTATTTGCTCCAGTTATACATATTTAGTTTACACAAAACACATATAACATAACATAATTTTTACATTCTATCAATATAATCTGAAATTTTAATAAAAAAAGTGATATTCACTTTTGAAAACATTTTAAAATTTATGTATATTTATGTTTTCTTTTGTTTACTTTTGAAGAAAAACGTTGTACAATTACAGTATAATAATTTCAGGTAATTATTCAGAAATTTACATTACAAGGTGGAGGTATATTATGTCAGACGTAAAAAGTGTTATTGAAAGCGGCAGGGCTGTGCTCGGAATAGAGTTCGGTTCTACCAGAATAAAGGCGGTGCTTATCGGGGAGGACCATGCTCCTATAGCCACAGGTGCCCATGATTGGGAAAACATGCTTGTGGACGGCATCTGGACATACAGCCTGGATATGATTTGGGAGGGCATTTCAGACTGCTACAGTAAAATGGCGCAGGATGCAAAGGAAAAGTATGGAGTTACCATCAAAAAGCTTGCGGCAATCGGTATTTCCGGCATGATGCACGGCTATCTGCCTTTTGACAAGGAGGATAATCTGCTTGTGCCATTTCGGACATGGAGAAATACCATCACAGGTGAGGCTGCAGCAGAGCTTACTGAGGTGCTTGGCTTTAATATTCCGCAGAGGTGGAGCATAGCGCATCTGTATCAGGCTATATTAAATAAAGAAGAGCATGTATCAAAGATATCATATTTCACAACATTGGCAGGCTATATTCACTGGCAGCTCACAGGTGAAAAGGTCATGGGTGTCGGTGAGGCATCAGGCATGTTTCCTATCGATTCGAAGACCAGGGATTATGATGCGGCAATGCTTGATAAATTTGCAGCATTAGATAAGGTAAAAGAATATCCATGGGATATAAGAGACATTCTGCCAAAGGTGCTTACGGCTGGAGAAAAGGCAGGTACGCTGACAGAGGAAGGAGCTAAAAGGCTTGATGTAAGCGGCAATCTGGAGAGCGGTATATTGCTTGCACCGCCTGAGGGAGACGCAGGTACGGGAATGGTCGCAACCAATTCTGTTGCAGTGCGTACCGGAAATGTATCAGCGGGCACATCTGTATTTGCTATGGTGGTGCTTGAAAAGGCGCTTAAGGCAGTTCATGAGGAGCTTGATATGGTCACCACACCATCGGGAGATGCGGTAGCTATGGTGCACTGCAACAACTGTACGTCAGATTTAAATGCATGGGTGGGATTATTCAAGGAATTTTCAGAGCTGTTTGGCATGGATATAGATATGAATGACATATATGGAAAGCTCTACAACAATGCACTTACAGCCGATAAGGACTGTGGCGGCCTTGTAGCCTTTAACCTTTTCTCGGGAGAGCCTGTTATCGGACTCAACGAGGGCAGACCTATGTTTGCCAGAAAGCCGGATGCAAGGATGAATCTTGCAAACTTTATGCGCACACACCTCTATGCGAGTCTTGCAACACTAAAAATCGGCTGTGATATTCTCTTTAAAGAGGAAAAAGTAAAGGTAGACACACTTTACGGTCATGGTGGTCTGTTCAAGACAAAGGGTGTGGGCCAGAGCATACTTGCAGCAGCCATGGATGCACCGGTTGCGGTCATGGAGACAGCCGGAGAGGGCGGTCCGTGGGGAATGGCAGTGCTCGCAGCATATATGGTGAATAAAGCAGATGGAGAGCCTTTGGAAAAATATCTTTCAGACAGGGTATTTAATGGCGAAAAGGGCATAGTAATGCAGCCGGACCCTGACGATGTAAAGGGCTTTGATGAGTACATAAATACATATAAGGCGGCAATTGAGGCAGAGCGTGCCATGGTAAAGGCTCTTCCACTGTAATAGTAGTGACAAAGCACGAGTATCGTGCGCTCTTGCGAATGTGCGTGGGATGGTTCTGAATAGTTACGAAACTTCAATATAATGAATAGAAATGCAGTAAAAATAATAAGAGAGGAACAGAATATGCTTGAAGAATTAAAGAAACAGGTTTACGAAGCAAACATGGAGCTCCCAAGAAGAGGGCTTATCACATATACATGGGGCAATGTCAGTGGAATTGACAGGGAAACAGGCTATTTTGTCATCAAGCCAAGTGGAGTGGATTATGATGTGCTCACCCCTGATGATATGGTAGTCATGGATCTTGAAGGAAATAAGATAGAGGGAAAATACAAGCCTTCGTCAGACACTGCAACACACTTAGAACTCTACAAAAAGTATCCGGATATCGGAGGAATTGTACATACGCATTCACCTGAGGCAGTTGCATGGGCACAGGCCGGCAGGGATATCCCGCTCTACGGCACCACTCACGCAGACTATTTCCTGGGCTCAATTCCATGTGCGAGAAATCTCACCACAGAGGAAATCAACGAAGCCTATGAGAAAAATACAGGTCTTGTCATCATAGAGACCTTTGAGAACAGAAAAATCAATCCTGTATACACACCGGCTGTGCTCTGTCAGAATCACGGACCGTTTGCCTGGGGAAAGGATGCGGCTGAGGCTGTGCACAACGCCGTTGTCCTTGAGGAAGTGGCAAAGATGGCCAGACTCACAGAGTCAGTAAATCCTGACGTGAAGCCAGCCCCGGACAACATAAAGGAGAAGCATTTCTACCGTAAGCATGGTGCTAACGCATACTATGGCCAGAACTGATTTGTAGCTGTTATACGTGGCCTAAGTGCCGGTTTACGTGGCGCATAACGCCTTGCCCCGCCGTTCATGGCGGGGCATTTTTGCGTGTGAAGCATAATTCTACAGCCACTTAACAGCAAAGCGTAGCTCTTATGGAAGTCCGTGTGCGCCACCGCTTTGCGGGGCTTACGGCCCGTAGTATTAGCCATATTTTTAATGTATTTTGTGTTTACATAGCACAAAAAATGTGCTAAATTTTTATGTAAAGTACAGACTCAAATGACTGTAAATAAGACATAAGGTGGTTGATAGAATGGTACTGGCAGTTGAAATAATAGTCTGCTGCTTAATATTTGGCATATACAGAGTAATACGGATAAAGCGGGATCCGGCATATAAGATAAGTAATATGCCCGAGAAACTGCAGAAAAAGGTCATGCATATGCGTGGCTACAGGAATCGGAATATCCGTATCATGACAGACTGGGAGAAGTTTGTAAAGAAGATCCCGGCACTTATATTCTGGATGATAGCGCTTGTCATACTGACATCAATAGCAGGGGCAACAAGCTTTTCAACGGGCTTTGTGTTTGCGCTTTTGATATGGATGGCAGTCCTATTGTTTCTTGAACTGGTAGTATACTGTGGCTGGTATGCACATACACCGAAGGTGTGGATAAAGGGCACCGAGGATATGGCGAAAAAGACATATACCAATTATGCACATTATATCGGGCTGATACCACAGAGAGCTCTGATGGGAATAGTGGTTGCTATTATAGTGGGTCTTGTGATAGATATGATTCCAAGGCTTGATAACAACAATTATTCGCCGAAATATACAGAGATAGAGGATACCTTACAGGCAGCCTGTGACAATTACAGGATTCCGGGCATGGCTGTTGAGGTGGTAGATGCAGAGGGCGTGCTTTTCTCCGGTACATATGGGGATTGCAAGAGCCTTGACACACCGTTTATCACCGGTTCACTCAGCAAGTCGTTTACTGCGGCATGCATCATGAAGCTGTATGAGGGAGGACATCTGAATATTGACAGCCCGGTAAATCCTTATCTGGATGCAGCTGAGGTATTCAAAAATCCAAAGGATGCGACAAGGATTACAATAAGACAGCTGCTAAATCACACCAGCGGACTTGGCGTGTACCAGCATGTGGGAAATGCAAAGATTGTTGGCAAAAATGGAGAATATACCTATGCGAATGTCAATTATGACATACTTGGGCTTATAGTGGAAAAAGTATCAGGTGTTAGCTACAGCGATTATCTGACAGCGACATTTTTTTCACCACTTGGCATGACTCACAGCAGCGCATCCTATGCAAAAGCGAAGGAGGATGGTCTGATTACAGGCCACAACAATTATTTCGGTTTTTCGGTGGAAAGCGATGTGAAGTATCCGCTCAGCGATTCGTGGTCCACTGTACCGGCGGGATATATTGCATCCAGCGCAAATGATATGGGAAAATATCTGCAGATGTATCTGCGTGGCGGCTATGGAATACTCTCTGACAAGAGCCTTGGCACAATGTTTCGGGTAACGGTTCCTATGGATGAGTCCGGTGAGACAGGCTATGGTATGGGCTGGGTACGTTCGGATAAATATGTCGAGACAGTGTACAATCATACAGGTCTCACGGAAAACTATATCGCAGACATGTATCTGCTTCCGGAGAGCGGTGTGGGCGTTGTATTCCTCGCAAATACCAATGACTATATGGTAACAAACAATCTGATGAACAAGGTAACCTCAAAGGTTGTGATGACGCTTATGGGATATGCAACAGACGAGCTTGACCCAAAGGATTATGTCGATGCGCACCTGTTCTATGACCTTGTTTTTGCAGCATTTATATTGGTTGCGCTGATGGAGATTATCAAGTCGCACAAATGGAGAACAGACAGTAGCGGAAACCTGATAGCAAATATTTTCCTGCATCTGTTTTTGCCGGTGGGCATAGTTATTGCGCCTATTGTCGGAGGTATACCATACTGGGTAATAAAGGATTATGTTCCTGATTTGTTTATTGTTTCATGCCTGAGTGTAGTACTTCTTGCAATAGGTGGAATCTTGAAGCTTAAAAACAGGAGAAATTCATAAGATAAAAGCAGAAGAAATAGAAATGCGGCTACTGTAATATGTAGCCGCATAATTTTTTGACAATAGCATCGTGGGAGGAGTCACAGCACACTCCGACAGTACATGAAGAGTATAGGCCGGAGGCTTTGACAAATTCATTGTCATCCGCTGAAAGCCTGATACCACAAGGATATTCCTTACCATCTATTGTCGCATATGTAAGCTTGTCCTTATATTTTTCAAGGACGGCTTTATCCAGATATTTGCTTATATCTTCAAAGCAGACATTTTTGGCGTAATAATCAAAGGTCTTATCATCCATAAAGCATATATCGTATTCGTTAGAAGCAAAGTATGCTGTGAGGACTGCCATGTTCTGATAGTCTAAGCCGTTTTTGTCTACATTGACACAGATATTTTTGTTTAAGGCAATTTCATCCTTTGACAAATCATAGCCGTTATCTGTGAGAAAGTCATTGAAAATATCGGCGCCGCTGTCCTCTGTGGTACTGTTTTCTACATTTACGCATAATACGCTCAAAACAGTATTTTTCTGCGCAAGCCGACCGTGAATAAAGGATGTGACTGCTATGATTCCGATAATGACAAGAAATATCGGTATTTTGTAATAGTCCCATATATATTGTATTTTCTGACTGAATGTCAGCTCCTTAAAAGGTGTCTTTTGTTCCATGATTTTATCTCCCTCTGATATGATGTGCTGCAATTTAAGAATATTATAATGTAATTTATAGAAATTTACCAATAAACATTCTATTAACTGCCTTTTTCTTTTTAGATTATTATGCTATAATGAGCCAAAACACAGATAATACAAAAGGAGAATAATATGAAAGCAAGCCACAGAAAAGATGTTATAATTGCCAGACTGATTTTTGCAGCAATGTGCCTTTTTCTAATTGCTATAATTGCTGTCATAGTAATCAATGTTACGTCCAAAAACGGCAAAAAGAATGAGCCGGGCAATGTAAAGCAGAATGTAGTTAGTGAAAGTGGAAATGAAAGTGAAAATGACACGGAGTTTGAATCGGCATATCTGCCACAGCAGACAACCGAAAATACCGAAAAGAACTATGTCACCACTACAAGCAGCATAAATATGAGAGAGCAGGCGGACAAAAATGCCAAAATCATAACTGTCATCGGTCCGGATGTAAAGCTTGAATTTGTGTCAGAGGATAACGGATGGACACAGGTTGTGTTCCAGGGACAGACAGGTTATGTATGCTCCGACTACGTCAAGTCAGATATGACTGACGCTGCAGCAGACACAAATACAACAGACACAAACACAACAGATGGTGGAACGGCTGACCAGGGCGCAGCAGATGGCAGTGCAGCAGGAGCGGCAGACGGCGCTTCACAGCAGTAGAAATATTATGAGGTAATACATATATGACAGGAATTATATGGGCATGCGTTGCAACACTTCTTGCAGCGTGTGCGCCTATTTTGGCCAAAGCGGGGACCAAAAAGACTGACCAGACATTGTCAGGCAGTATAGCCGGAATTGTGCTCTGTGTGGTGATATTTTTTTATGCAAAACCACAGATATTTGCAGAAAGCTCAGGCTTACTGGGGCAGAAAAGCATAATATTTGTGCTTTTGGCGGGACTTGTAACAGGACTTTTTGGAATATGTTTTTTTAAAGCCTTACATGAAGGTGTTACATCAGGCGTTGTGACGATAGTCAGGTGTAGCTATGTGATAACACTTGCAGCAGGAGTGTTCATTTTTCATAGCAGCATGTCTGTAAAGGATTATATAGTTATTGCGCTTATGATTGCCGGAGCGGTTGTTCTGAATCTGGATGAAAAAAAGGCAGCATTTTCACTTCTTGCATCAGTATGCGCGGCCGGTGCAGTAATACTTATAAAGTATAGCGGTGTTCAGACAGACCGAAGCGTCATAGCCTTTTGGTGTGTGTTAATAGGAGCGGTTGTGCTGGTGATTTACACAATTGCACGGGGAGGCACCAGAAAAATCAAATCGATGTCATTTGTCGATGGAATCTGTCTTATTCTGGCAGGAATAGCGTTTCCGGTGTCACATGATTTTTATAACAGGGCACTGGGCATGGCAGGAGGTATTGCCACATATATTTTTAATATGGTGCTTCTTGTGATGATGATTTGCTCGGCGGTCATTCTAAAAGAAAAGATATCAGGAAAGAAGCTTATCGGAGCAGCTCTTTTCATTTTGGCGCTGTTTGTTATGCAACAAACCACGTTCTTTGGCATATAATAATCAAAAATGAGGTTTTTATGGTGCCGTTTTATAAGACATTACCGTTTCTTGATTATTATAAAAATGAAGATGAAAATGCAAAAGACCTTGCGATGACGAAGGAAATGTATCCGGCAGATACATTGCAGTACCAGTCGGCTGTGGAAAACAGACTGGATGAGCTTGAGTATGAGGGAAGCTGGATATATGATGAGTATCCCGACAGACAAAGGCTAAAAGCTGAGGCTGATGCGATTGCAGGACATTTTATAAGTGACCAGAGTGGCGGCTGTTTCATAAAAGCTGTGGTGGGAATGATTTTTAACTGTGAGCTATGCAGGCGCAGATGCAGATACAGAAGGTACCGAAGATTCTGGTAAAAGGACATAATTATATGAGTAAAAAAGTGATAAAACCGATAGTGCTTGTATTAGTATTTATCGCTGCGTTATTTATTTTTTGTATAACAACAAACAAGGGAAATAAGGACATGACAACAAAGCTGGCAGATGCTACTCTGCCTGTCATGTGGTTTAACAATGGCGAAAACAAGATAAATGAGCTGCATGGCTATACAAAGGAGATGAATCCGGCACAGATGAGAGATTCTATTGTGCCGGTAGATGACAGCAGAACGCTGTCCCTGTCAGTTTCAACCTATGGTATGGCAATTGACGGGATATCTTATAAAATCAGAAGCATAGACGGAAAAAGGCTTGTGGCAGATGACGAGGTGGCGAAGTTTTCAAACAAAAATAACACCATACAGGCAAACGTGACAATTCCCAATGTGCTTAGCGAAAATGAAGAGTATCTTATAGTATTTACCATTACAAGCGGCAAGGAAAACATATACTATTACAGCAGAATCATGCAGACAGACGGAGCACAGATTACGAAAATGCTGGAGTTTGTCAGAAAATTTCATGATGAAACATTTTTGAAGGATGATAAATCATATTTTTCGACTTACATGGATGCCACAACAGGTGACAGAAATATCTTGAATTATGTGGATCTTACATCAACAGTCAGCCAGATTACATGGGGAAATCTCAATGCAACACAGTATTCGGAGCCAGAGATAGCATTCGAAGAGATAAATGATTATTATGATGTTGTAACCATAGATTATGTGATGAGTAATGTGGATGATGAAGGCCAGACGGAATACTATAATGTGAGAGAGTATTTCAGGCTGCGCTCTACAGAGAGCCGTATGTATGTGCTCAATTATGAGAGAACGGCAAATCAGATTTTTAACAGTGAGAACAGCTTCCTGTCAGACAAGGGCAATATAATGCTTGGCATCGGAAATAAAAATCTTGAGTACAGGACAAATGAGGCCGGCAATGTAGTCTGCTTTGTCCAGGAGGGCGATTTGTATTCATATGATACAGCCAACGATGAAATTATAAAAGTGTTCAGCTTCAGAGACGCTGAGGGTGTTGATGCGCGTGAGAACTGGAATCATCATGATATAAAGATTATCAGGGTTGACGAGGCCGGCAGCATTGATTTTGTAATTTATGGTTATATGAACAGAGGTGACCATGAGGGTGAAGTGGGGACCGCGGTATACCATTATGACGGACTTGCCCATACGGTTGAGGAGGAGGCGTTTATCCCATCAGCTTCTTCATATGAAGTACTTAAGGCAGAAATGGGAAAAATGCTTTATCTGAACGAAAACAGTGAGCTTTATCTCATGATGAATGACAGTCTTTATAAGGTTGATCTGGGAAATATGTCCATCAAAAAGATAGTTGAAAATCTGGCAACCGGATGCTATGCGGCATCTGACAGTAATCAGTATTTTGCATGGGTTGAGGAAAAAAATCAGTATGCGAGCAACACGATAAATCTTATGGATTTAAAGAGTGGCAAGACCTATGAAGTGAAAAAGGATGGGGACTGTTATCTGCGTCCGCTTGGCTTTATAGGCGAGGACCTCATATATGGCACGGCAAATGCGGCTGATGTCATAGCTGATGCAGCAGGTAATACGACTTTTCCGATGAACAGTGTGACAATTATGAGCTCGTCAGACAGGTCTGAATTAAAGACATATACACCGGCAAGCGGATATGTTGAAAAAATATCGGTTGACGGTTATACAATAACAATTGATCTTATTGCACCGAATAATGGAGTATATTCAGAGATCGGCCAGGATACAATTATGAACAGGGAGGCTGATTCAAAACAGAAGGTATCGTTGGAGCAAAGCCAGTCTGATACAAAGCTTACAACACGCGTAATCGCACTGACCGATGCACAAAAGCCGGAAAAGGTAAAGCAGCTGACAGCGCAGCCGACCATAAGCTCAAAGGATACAACCGTGACGCTTGAGCAGGATGAAAATGTGGAGCGTTTCTATGTGTATGCAAAGGGTGAGGTGACGGCAGCAACTGATAATGTATCCGATGCGATAAAGCAGGCTAACGACAATATGGGAGTTGTTGTTGATAATAATCAGCAGTATGTGTGGATGAGAGCCAGAAAGAATGCGGTAAATGCCTTTACAAATATTTCAGCCAATGAAACAGACAGGGATGCCGGTTCAGTGGTCAAGGCGGTCAGCGCCATGCTTGGATATAATGATGTGACAGTGAGTGTGTCAGAGCTTATAAACTCCGGAAACAGTGTGGTTGATGTGCTCAAAAATAATCTGTCCGACAAAGAGATATTGGATTTGCAGGGAGTAACCTCAGAGGATATTTTGTTTTATGTCAGCCGGGGCAATCCGGTGTTTGCGATGACAGGAAATTCATCTGCTGTACTTGTGACAGGATACTCAGCTACAGGTACATTGTATTATTATAATCCGGATAACGGAGCTACAGAGGCAAAGAGCTTTGAGGATGCAGATAAGATGTTCTATAACGGAGGGCTGCATTTTATCACATACATGGCCAAATAAATCAATAAACTATTGTGAAAATGCCTATTTTATTGTATTAAAAGTAATACATTTAGGTAATGTTTAACAGAAATCTGGTAAGGCATTGAAAAGCTGATACAATTGGGCTATATTAAATAAGTGTGAAACTAGTTTAAACGTGAGTTTTAAGGAGAACGTATGAGTAAGAAAAGTATTGTCGTAACAAAAGTATCTGAGGGTCATGACAATCCAATTGCAGAGCTTGTTCAGGTGGCGTGCAAGTTCGACAGCGAGATTACATTGGAAAGTGAGAACCGCAAGATTAATGCCAAGAGTATTATGGGAATTATGGCATTTAATCCTTCAGATGGAATGAATGTTGATATCGTTACAAAGGGTGACGATGAGCAGGAAGCATTAGTAGCAATTGAAAACTTTTTAGTATGTGAATAAGTGCGCGTGAGGAGGAAAATAGTATGCGTAAAAAGAATAATTCAAAGACAATGAAGCAGGTAGTAGCACCGGTTGAGACAAAAAAAGAAGAAGTAAAGACATCTGTAGCGTCAGAGCCAAAGACTGATGTAAAGAATGAAGTAGAAAAAGCCGTAGAGAAGACAACAGAGAAGGTTGAGAAGGCAGTAGAGAAGACAACAGAGAAGGTTGCTGAGAAAGCGGCTGAGGTTAAGGCAGATATCAAGGAAACTGTTAAGAAGACAACAGTAAAAGCTACAAAGGCTGCAAAGAAAGAGCCTGTAAAGCCTGAAATTATCGTTCAGTACCAGAACAGCGAGGTTGACACAGCAGCTATCGAGGAGCGTGTTAAGGCTCAGTTCGTTGCAGAGGGACATAAGGCAGGTTTCATCAGAAAGCTCAGCATCTACATCAAGCCTGAGGAATATTCTGCATACTATGTTATCAATGATAAGTTTTCTGGTCGTGTAGATTTATTCTAATCAGATATAATCAAATAATCAGAAATACATATTTATCAAGCGTAAATAAAAAGCCGATGCATTCGTTTAAATACGATGTATCGGCTTTTTTATGGTGCAGTGGCGCATATAAAAAATACTGTCAGAGCTTTCGTCTGAACAGTACGTAAAAAGGGCAGCAAAAAAGCGGGTGATGGGAATCGAACCCACGTATCCAGCTTGGAAGGCTGGTGTTCTACCATTGAACTACACCCGCATAGGAATATTTAATTTGTTGTATAATGCCCAGTTCCGGAATCGAACCAGAGACACACGGATTTTCAGTCCGTTGCTCTACCAACTGAGCTAACTGGGCTTGTCTCACAACAAAAAATATTTTACACGATTTGTATGTGGATGTCAATATAAAATTTCGAGAATTATTATATTTAATAAACAATTCTGGATAGTTACAAAAAACAAGAAAAGTAGTATTGAAAACCATATAAAATAGAAAATAATATAATTTTATCTTGACATGAATACCGTAAAGGAATATCATGTATATATGTTTGATTATCAAATAATTTGAATATCAAATATAAAACAAAAATGAATATGTATAAGCGCTTTAGTGTTTCCACAGCCTGAGATGCAAAAAGGCAGATGGAGCATAAATATAGAATGTATGAGTTTATACAGGAATTCGGAGGTACATATTATGTTGAGAGAACTGAGAATCGGAGATATGGTTGCAAAGCTTCCTATTATACAGGGCGGTATGGGAGTTGGAGTGAGCCTTAGCAGACTGGCCGGAGCTGTTGCCAAGGAAGGTGGTGTCGGTGTGATTTCCACTGCCCAGATTGGCTTTGAGGAGCCGGAGTTTGAAAAGGACCAGGCGAAGGCTAACCTGATTGCTATCAAGAAGCATATTAAGAGGGCGAAGGAGCTTGCCTGTGGATATGGAATGGTAGGTGTCAATATCATGGTGGCTCTTAAGCATTACAAGGAGCATGTTCTGGCTGCGGTTGAAGCAGGGGCTGATGTTATTATAAGCGGAGCAGGACTTCCGATGGAGCTGCCTGAGCTTGTTGATGAGAAATCGCATACAAAGATTGCACCTATTGTTTCCTCAAAGAGAGCTGCAAACCTGATTCTTAAAATGTGGGCACACAGATACAACCGCACAGCAGACTTTATTGTTATCGAGGGACCAAAGGCCGGTGGACATCTGGGCTTTTCCAAAGAGCAGCTTGCAGATATCAAGCATATGGATTATGACAGCGAGATTAAGGAAATTATTAAATGCACAAAGACATATGAGGAGAAGTTTAAAAAGCACATTCCGGTAATTGTAGCGGGCGGAGTGTTTACACACGAGGATGTCATGCACTGCATGGAGCTTGGAGCCGACGGAGTGCAGGTGGCAAGCCGTTTTGTGGCGACAGAGGAGTGTGACGCATCGGATGCCTACAAGCAGGCGTATCTGGCTGCGAAGGAGTCTGATGCACAGATTATACAAAGCCCTGTAGGAATGCCGGGGCGTGCTGTCAGAAATGAGTTTATCAGGGATTTGGAAAAGAAAAAGCAGCCTATCACAAAGTGCTACAATTGTCTTGAGAAATGTAACCCTGCAAAAGTGCCTTACTGTATTACGAAGGCACTGATTGCAGCGGTTAAAGGAGATATGCAAAATGGTCTGGTATTCTGCGGTGCCAATGTGGGCCACATAAACCGGATTACCACGGTACACGAGCTTATGAGTGAGCTTGTGGGAGCATAGGAAGTACATCCTCGCAGTAGCAGCGGAGTATTTCACCTACGCTCCATGCCTGTGCATAGCAGCCACGGCCGTTGTGAGGGGCATCGCCGTCAAATATTTCACATATTGAGCCGATACAGTTGTTAAGCAGATGCTCCCTTACAGGGTCAAGCAGCTTGTCGGCGCATAAAGCGGTCGCCTTCGTGCGGCCGTTTACCTTTACATAGGCACTGATAAAAGCACCGAGCAGAAAGCCCCAGGCTGTTCCCTGATGATAGGCATGGTCACGCTTTGAGAGAGAGCCAATGTAAATCGGATGGTAATCCTTGTGGTCAGGATAGAGTGAACGCAGTCCACAGCCCACATACAGCTTGTCCATTACCGTATCCACAATTGCTTTTTCACGCTCCCTGTCAAGCATGGTAAATGGCAGGCTTACGGCATAAATCTGGTTTGGGCGGATAGTATCGTCATCCTCGTCAACCACATCATACAGGCAGCCTGTGTTTTCATTCCAGAAGCGCTTGTTGAATGAATCCTTTACGAGTGAAGCAAGCTGTCTGTAGCTGTCATCATTATCGCCAAACTTAGCCTGTAGCATATCCATGGTGCAAAGTGCGTTGTACCAAAGTGCATTTATTTCGACAGGCTTGCCATGACGAGGTGTAGCAACCCAGTCGCCGACACGCACATCCATCCATGTGACCTGGTCGAGTCCACTTCCGGCGTGAATAAGCCCGTCGGTATCCATATATATGGAAAAATCAGTGCCTTTTTTGTAGGTAGAGATGATATCCTTTAAGCAAGGATAAATATCCTTCTTTATAAATTCATAGGCATCCGGGGTATTTACATATTCAAGATATTTGTAGACAGCATAAAAATACCACAGTGATGCATCTACAGTGTTGTAAAGAGGCTTAAGTCCACTGTCCGGGAACATATTTGGGATGAGCCCGTCTTTACAGTACTTGGCAAAGGTCAGGAGTATATCATGAGCCTTTTCAAAACGGCTGGTGCAAAGAGTCAGACCGGTGTATGAAATCATAGTGTCGCGACCCCAGTCAGTGAACCAAGGAAGCCCGGCGAGTACAGTGTCATAGCCTGTTGACTGTCTGTATGCGATGAACTGGTTGGCAGCCACAGCGAGCTTTATGGCAAAGTCATCAGTGAAGCCGCTTCTTTTAATCAGCTCATCAGTATAGTCAAGCTGCGCACGTAGTATTTCAAAAGCACTTTCGTTATCAGAAACAAGGTGTTTGGCGAAGGCTGTGCCTGAGTTGTCATTACAGGCTTCAAGCGGTACGATATCGCACATTACAGAAAAATGCATTGAAGCAGAGGCAGGAATATCCACACTCACGTCATATGGGCAAAATGCACAGTCAAGACCAGGCACTTCATTGTCCACCTCGGTCTGAGCCTCAAGGTCGCAGATATATTTGTCGTTTCTTTCAATAAGCTTTCCGCCTGAAAAAGCAATGCGGATACAGTGGTCATCCTGTGCTTTTGGGATGAGACTAAAGCCGTGCTCCTGCTTTTGAACCTCAAATTTTAATGAATCGACGGTGGAGCTTTCAGAGTGCTCACGGAAGTTCATAAGAGGCGTAATCAAAAGCTTAGAGGCCTCTCCCCTGTTGCAAATATCGTATGCCACGGCAGCAAGGTTTCTCCCCTGAGCCAGTGCGATGTGTTTTTTAATGGTGATGTCACCGGCTTCATATGTAAAGCATATGGTTCCGTCGTATGTGAAATCGCTTATATATTGGATACCGTCGGTGTAGCGTCCGCCCTTGAACTGGTCACTTGAGAGGTCTAAGGTATGATTTCCTACGACTATTTTTTCGTTTGTCTTTGAGAAGCAGACATATCTTTGCACAGGAGAGCGGAGACTTGCAATCAGATAGCCCTGGTGCGTGCGGTTTATTGCGCCTGTGATTGAGCCACCGGCGTATCCGCCAAGGCCGTTGGTCAAAGCCCACTCCCTTCTTATGTTGTTTTTGAAATCATTTTGCAGTTTTATGTTAAATTGCATCTTAACTCTCCAAAATTTCACTAAATTTTTATAATATTTTAACCTATAACCATGAAAAAATCTATACGAAACGGCAAAAATCTGTTATCATTATAAAGATATATATTTTCAATATGCAAAGGAGAATTATAATGGAAGTATTTACATTGATTGCGCGTAAAAAAAATGTGGCGCTGGTATTTGTTTCGTACCTGCTTGTAGCTCTTGCGGCGATAAGCCTTCTGACTATCTGCATCGGCTTTGTACCGGGTATTTTATTTGCAGTAGTATTTGGGCTTGTTGCATATCTTATGATTATGGCACAGAATACTGAGTTTGAGTATTCATATTTTGACGGAGAGCTGCGTTTTGCCAAAATTAAAAACAAGAGCCGCAGAAAGCGTCTTGGAATATACAGCATGGAGTCTGTAGCAGTAATCGCACCGGCAGGAGACAGAAGCGTATACAATTACGAGAATGGAAATGAGCTCAAGAAAATAGACTATACCTCAGGTCAGAAGGATGTACCTTATTATGATATTGTCATCAAATCACCTGAAGAGAATGTGCTTATAAAGGCGGAGCTTGATGACAAGTTCCTCACAGAGGTGGAGAAAAAATACAGATCAAAGGTTAAAAGAAGAGAGGAGTAATTACTCCTCTCCTTCTAAATGGTACATTTTTGAATTTTGTTTACCGGCTTCAACACCCTTGGCATAGCCTTTGGTGCCGTTTAACAGGCGAAGGCATTTTGGACAAAGGGTACCAAAGCTGACAGGAGCACCGCAGCGCTGACAGTGAAGCCCTTCGATGGTGGAACGGTGTTCTGTGGTTTTATATTCGATACGCCCTTCTTTTATCCAGTTTTTTACCTGCCGAAGAGGAATATTAAAATGTTGTGCCACGTCATACTCATTGACATCGTGGGTACGGATATATTCCTTTACTTCTCGGAAGAGCATCATATCCAGACAGCGCGGACAAAGAGCTTCTGTATAGTTATAAGGCAGTGGTCTCTTGCAGTTCTCACATACCTTTACGTTGTCAAAAAGACTTTGAGAATGTTCCATAAATATTACCTCCCAAAAATATAATATCAGTATAACATATTTACTATTAGAAAGGAAGTGTGGGCTAATGCCAATCGCAGTTTTTGATTCAGGAGTCGGAGGAATCAGTGTCTTGAAAAACCTGGTGGAAGTAATGCCACATGAAGATTTTATATATTATGGAGACTCGGCTAATGCGCCATATGGCACGAAAACCTTAGAACAGGTTCGCGCGCTGACACTTGAGCATGCAAGGCAGCTGCTTGAGGAGCAGCACGCAAAGGGACTTGTGGTGGCCTGCAATACAGCAACCAGTGCGGCTGTCCGTATACTCAGGGAAAAATATCCCGATATTCCGATTGTGGGAATAGAGCCGGCGGTCAAGCCTGCTATGCTTTTTATGAAAAATCCGACAGTGCTTGTGATGGCGACACCTATGACTATCCGTGAGGAAAAGCTCAAAAAGCTCATGGACAGATACAAAAGCTTAGGCAAGATTATTCCGTTGCCGTGTCCGGGGCTTATGAATTTCGTTGAGAGAGGCGACTTGTACGGCGATGACGTGAGACAGTATCTTGAGGAGCTTTTGTATTCATATTCGCATGATGAGATAGATGCAGTTGTATTGGGCTGTACACATTATCCGTTTGTTCGAAGAATGATACAGGATGTGCTGGGAGATAAGGTGCGCGTGTTTGATGGCGGAAATGGCACAGCACGTGAAATGAAGCGCCGTCTGAAAGAAAAAAAATTATTGACTGAAAGTATGGAGGCAGGAACCGTGGACTTTCAGAATAGTCTGACAGGTGAACAGCATGAAGCTAAAATTCAGTTATGTAAACAGCTTTTTAACAAGGAAATTTAGATATTATGTCATGAATGTTACAATTCTAAAAAAAGTATAAAATAATATTATTATAATTTATAGAATGTTTTTAAAACGTACATTCTTAGGACATAATTACCACATATACTTGTTCTTGTAAGAGGAACAAAACCTTTTACATTATTCCCTTTTTATTAATAAACATTTTCATAACTAAACTCCTCGAGAAAGGATCGCGTTGTTACCGAGTGTAACATCGCGGTCCTTTCTCACGTTTTGCAGTAAGGCTGCAAGCCACAGCCTTACTGTTTCAAATATGCACGGTGCTTCCACATATATCGTTCAGCACACACATGTCACAGTGCGGTGTGGTTCGTGCAGTACATACGGCGCGTCCATGGTCCACAAGCCTGTGGCAGAAGTCGTTGCTCTCCTCGGGCGGTATGATTTTCCAAAGCTCCATCTCTACCTTTTTCGGATCCTTTATTCCATCTACAAGTCCTATACGGTTGCAAAGGCGTATGCAGTGCGTGTCGGTGACGATGGCAGGCTTGCCGTACACATCACCCATTATCAGGTTGGCACTCTTTCTGCCGACTCCCGGCAGCTTCAGCAGATCAGTCATATTGTCAGGTACAAGACCTCCAAAATCGTCGCGAAGCATCCTCATGCAGGCACTTATATCACGGGCCTTACTCTTTCCCAGGCCGCATGGACGCACAATTTCCTCTATGTCGGAAACATCAGCATCGGCGAGAGCCTCGATGGAAGGATATTTTTTGAACAAATCCACCACGACTACATTTACGCGGGCATCAGTGCACTGGGCAGCGAGTCTGACTGATACGAGCAGCTTCCAGGCCTCGTCGTACTCGAGAGTACAGTCGGTGCGAGGATATGCGGTCTTTAGTCTTTTTATTACTTCAAGGGCTAATTTTTCTTTTGTCATATGAGCCTCCTTATATTTGTTTTGTAACTATTCAGTAACTTTATTTTATAGTATACAAAAATGCGCGGAGATTGTAAAATGGATTTACGTGGAGCGGATTACGTGAGAGGAACGGTGTGAAACTGGAAAATATGAATAACGCATATGCAAATAAAAGATATACAAATATCATATATATAAATAACAGATATACAATAGAAGTAACTAGGAAAAGAATAAAAAATATGTATCTTCGCGTGAAGGACACGGATGGCACCCTCTCAGTGAGTGCTCCGTATGGCATGAGTGATACGGAAATCAGGAAATTCGTGGAAAGTAAATCAGACTGGATTGAGCGGACCATGCAGGAAATGCTTGTCGCAAGACAGCTTAAGGAACAGGAACCGGTTTTGGCACCCTTCATGGAGAGGGAGCTGCGTCTGGAGCTTAAAAGGCAGCTACAGAGGCTTATCGACAAATGGGAGCCGGTTATGGGTGTGAAGTCAGCAGGCTTTACAATAAAGAAGATGAAGACAAGGTGGGGATCATGCAATGTGAAGTCACATCATTTGAATTTCAACCTCCTGCTGACTAAGGTGCCACCGGAGTGCGCAGAGTATGTGGTGGTCCACGAGCTTACACATCTGCTCGAGCCAAGTCACAATGCCAGGTTCTGGTCGCTGATGGAATATTATCTGCCGGAAAGCAAAAAGCTGCGTAAACAACTAGCTGGCTTTTCTGCGCAGGATATGATATGATATTATTAAAGACTCACTTAGAGAAAGGATGCTTCAAATGGAATTTTGGGATATATACGATAAGGATAAAAAGCCGACAGGCCGTACAATGAAAAAAAACGACTGGATACTTAAGGATGGAGAGTATCATCTTTCAGTGCTTGGCGTGATTCACAGACCAGATGGCAGATTTCTTATCACACAGCGTGTCATGACAAAGGCATGGGCACCGGGCTGGTGGGAGGTTTCAGGAGGAGCTGCACAGGCAGGTGAGAGCTCATTTACCGCAGTCTGCAGAGAGGTGAAGGAGGAGGTAGGCCTTGATGTATCACAGTGTCCGGGAGGGCTTGCCTATACCTATCACAGAGAGAATCCGGGCGAGGGTGACAACTATTTCGTGGATGTTTATCGCTTTGAGCTTGATTTCAAGGAATCTGACGTACAGATTCAGACAGAGGAGGCACTTGGATTTAAAATCGCCACACTCGATGAAATAAAAGAGCTTGCTGCGCAGGGTGTGTTCCTACACTATGACAGCATAAAGCAGGTATTTGAAAATTAATTGCTATGATTATGATAATAAGATAACATAGAATTATAAGATTACATAGAATTATAAGGAGCAGATTATGGCATTACCAAAGGATCCGGTTATGCTGCTTAGCTTTGTAAACACACAGCTTCGGGACAATTATTCAGGATTGAAGGAGCTTGCGGCAGCATATGATATTGATGAGAAAGAGCTTTGCGACAAGCTTGCACAGATTGATTACAAATATGACGAGACTGTCAATCAGTTTAAGTAGATTTTCAGCATACATATTAAAAGTGATGGAAGGATAAGATAATGGAGACATGCTGCGATTTTTGTGCATACAATGAATATGATGAGGATGATGAGGAGTATTATTGCTCGGTAAATATGGACGAGGATGATATGGCGAGATTTGTCCAGAGCAGCTATAAGCGCTGTCCGTTTTACCGCTCAGGCGATGAATACAGGGTTGTCCGTCACCAGATGTGAAGCATTATAACAAAATATAATAAATATAATTAAAAAATAAATTGCATTAATCAATTTAAGGCTGTATAATAAGTTGGTTATTTTAAAAATTAAGAATTTACAAATATACAAAGCATATTGATAAGGAGGAAAATTATGCCTGTAAAATACGTGTTCGTCACCGGTGGAGTTGTTTCCGGTCTTGGAAAAGGAATTACCGCAGCGTCTCTTGGACGTCTTTTAAAAGCTCGTGGATACAAGGTGACAATGCAGAAGTTCGATCCATACATTAATATTGATCCGGGTACTATGAACCCTATTCAGCACGGAGAGGTGTTTGTAACAGACGATGGAGCTGAGACAGATCTTGATTTAGGACACTATGAGCGTTTTATTGATGAGAGCCTGACAAAGAACTCAAACGTCACCACAGGAAAGGTATACTGGTCAGTATTACAGAAGGAACGTCGTGGTGACTACGGCGGAGGAACAGTACAGGTTATCCCTCATATCACCAATGAGATAAAGAGCAGATTCTACAGGAATTTCACATCTGAGGATACCACAATCGCAATCATCGAGGTGGGTGGTACAGTCGGCGATATCGAGAGTCAGCCGTTCCTCGAGGCAATCAGACAGTTCCAGCATGAGGTGGGACACGACAATGCCATCCTGTGTCATGTGACACTGATTCCATACATCAAGGCGTCAGGAGAGCTCAAGACAAAGCCTACACAGGCCAGCGTAAAGGAGCTTCAGGGTATGGGAATCCAGCCGGATATCATTGTATGCCGTTCAGAGCATGAGCTTGATCAGAAGCTTAAGGACAAGATTGCGCTGTTTTGTAATGTACCTAATTCACACGTATTACAGAACCTTGATGTGGAGTATCTCTATGAGGCACCACTTGCCATGGAGCAGGAGAATCTTGCAAAGGTTGCATGCGAGTGCTTGAATCTTGACTGTCCTGAGCCGGATCTTGCAGACTGGAAGCAGATGGTTGAGGATCTCCATCATCCTGATAAAGAGGTCAAGATTGCACTTGTGGGAAAATATACAGCACTTCACGATGCATACATTTCAGTTGTTGAGGCACTGAAGCATGGCGGTATTCCTGAGCATACTACAGTTGATATAAAGTGGGTTGACTCAGAGGAGCTTAACGATGACAATGCAGCAGAGGTATTCAAGGGCATTCAGGGAATTATCGTTCCGGGAGGCTTTGGAGACCGTGGTGTTGAGGGCATGATTGCAGCAGCTAAGTATGCCAGAGAAAACAATATCCCATATCTGGGACTCTGCCTTGGAATGCAGGTGGCAATCATCGAGTATGCGCGCCACGTGTGTATGTTCAATGATGCACACAGTATAGAGCTTGATCCAAACACTACTCATCCGGTTATCGCACTTATGCCTGACCAGAACGGAATAGAGGATATCGGAGGTACACTTAGACTTGGCTCTTATCCATGTGTACTCGACAAGACATCAAAGGCATACCAGGTATATGGTACAGAGAATATAAGTGAGCGTCATCGTCATCGTTATGAGGTCAACAATGACTACAGAACAGCTCTCACAGAGCATGGCATGAAGCTTTGCGGTACATCACCTGATGGCAGAATCGTGGAGATGATTGAGATTCCGGAGCATCCGTGGTTTATAGCCACACAGGCACATCCGGAGCTTAAGTCACGTCCGAACCGTCCACATCCGCTTTTCCATGGCTTCATAGAGGCGGCAAACAAGGTGAACAGATAATTTTTCGTTATATTTAATACAATATTTAGAAAGTGCGGTTGATTTTGACCGCACTTTTTCTTATAATAAAGTGAAGCTTCACACTTTATATGGTGAGGAGACGGTTTCATATACAATATATTCCTCGGAAAATAAGAAGTCTGTAATGATATTTTTCGGGGATAGGGTTTCATGGGAATGACTATAAAAATTACAGGTCAAAATTGTCTTGAAGCTTGTAATAAATAAGAAAAGAACGGAGAAAATATGGATAATCAGGGACCTAATAACTATAATTACAACAATGGCCCGGGCAATAATGGGTCCGGTGGAAACGGAAATAACGGTGGTAACAGACCTGGTGGAAACGGTGGCAGAAACAACCGTGGCGGACAGGGTATCATGGCATTTATCCTGCTGACACTCGTGGCATTGTTTGTGTATGCACTTATATCAAACAGCATATCGCATGCCAGCACACAGGAAAAGTCATACAGTGATTTCATAAAACAGCTCGACAAGGGTAATGTCAAGAGCGTGGAGTTTGATTCCTACGAGATAGACTACAAGCTTGTGGATGACGGACACAAGGATTATGACATCACATATTACACAGGCCGTGTGGCTGATGATGAGCTTGTGCCGACACTCAAAAAAGCAAAGACCTCAGAGGGCAAGTCTATTGAGATAAAGGCAGCGATACCTGATAATACATCTACATGGATTTTTAATATATTAAGCTTTATAGTTCCGCTTATTCTGCTGTGGGTGCTTTTAGCATTTGTTTCAAAGAAGATGGGTGGCAGCATGGGGATGGGAGTCGGCAAATCGACTGCCAAGGTATATGTGGAGAAGTCCACAGGCGTCAACTTCAAGGATGTTGCGGGACAGGATGAAGCAAAGGAATCTCTCCAGGAGGTTGTTGATTTCCTTCACAATCCGAAGAGATATACAGATATCGGAGCCAAGCTTCCTAAGGGAGCGCTTCTCGTGGGACCTCCGGGAACAGGTAAGACACTCCTTGCCAAGGCAGTAGCAGGAGAGGCAGGAGTACCGTTTTTCTCACTTGCAGGTTCAGACTTTGTGGAGATGTTTGTCGGAGTCGGAGCTTCGAGAGTGCGTGATTTGTTCAAGGAAGCACAAAAGATGGCACCATGTATTATCTTTATCGATGAGATAGATGCAATAGGAAAGAGCCGTGACAGCAGATACGGCGGTGGCAATGACGAGCGTGAGCAGACACTAAACCAGCTCCTTGCAGAGATGGATGGCTTTGATACATCAAAGGGCTTACTTATATTAGCAGCAACTAACCGCCCTGAGGTGCTTGATAAGGCGCTTCTTCGTCCGGGACGTTTTGACAGAAGAATCATAGTTGATAAGCCTGACTTAAAGGGACGTCTGGAGACCTTAAAGGTACACTCAAAGGATGTCAAGATGGATGAGTCGGTAGACCTCGATGCATTGGCACTTGCAACAGCAGGACTTGTGGGCTCAGATCTTGCCAATATGATTAATGAGGCTGCCATCAATGCAGTCAAAAACGGCAGACAGCTTGTAAACCAGGCTGACCTCTTTGAAGCCTTCGAGCTTGTAGCAGTCGGCGGCAAGGAAAAGAAGGACCGTGTCATGAGCGATAAAGAGAGAAAAATCGTCTCATACCATGAGGTTGGACACGCACTTGTATCAGCTCTGCAGAAAAATACAGAGCCTGTACAGAAAATCACAATTGTACCACGTACCATGGGAGCACTCGGATATACACTCCAGACACCTGAGGAGGAGAAATACCTTGAGACAAAGGACGAACTTCTCGCCAAAATCACAACATATATGGCAGGTCGTGCCGCAGAGGTGCTGGTATTTAACTCAGTCACAAGCGGAGCCGCAAATGATATAGAAAATGCCACAAAGATAGCCCGTGCCATGGTAACTATGTACGGAATGTCAGATAAATTCGGCATGATGTGCCTTGCAACAGTACAAAACCAGTACTTAGAGGGCGGAGCAGGATTAATCTGCGGAGAGAATACAGCATCGCAGATAGATGATGAGGTACTCTCAATCATCAACAGCAGCTACGCAGAGGCAATGAAACTCCTCGATGAAAACAGAGAAATCCTCGACAGTATATCAGATTATCTCTACGAGAAGGAAACAATCACAGGTAAGGAATTCATGAAGATGTTCCGCGATATGAAGGGACTCCCTGACCCGGACGAGGAAAAAGATGGTGAAGAGAGCAAAGAGCAGGAAAATGCACAGAATGATGAGACATCAGCAGCAGATCCGCTCCTTCGTAACGCCACAGACAAGCCTGCAGATACAAATGAATCTTCCGAATATACAGCGCCGGATGATAATACATTGAATAACTAGTACCTTATAGGTCAATTTTCGAACACAACGAGCAACCAAGCAATTTTCGCGTAGCGAAAGAGCGAAAAAAGAATTTCGCACAAAAAAAGCGCAGTAGAAAAGAGTTTCGCACACATAAACTGAAAAAAGCCGGAGGGCACATAGTGTGTTCAGAAAGAAAATATGAATACACTGTGTGCCATGCCGGCAACCACACAACCTAAAAGTGCGAAACTCCACCACAACCAACCCAAAGAGCGAATATGGAAAAAACATTTGATATCAAAGAAGAATTAAAAAAACTCCCGGATGTCCCGGGAGTTTATATTATGCATGACAAGGATGATGTAATCATATATATTGGCAAAGCCAAAAGCCTGACGAAGCGAGTACATCAGTACTTTCAGGCGAGCCACAATGAGGGCATCAAGAAAAAACAGATGGTAGAGCATATAGATCATTTTGAGTATATAGTCACCGACTCTGAGCTTGAGGCCCTTGTTTTGGAGTGCAACCTGATAAAGGAGCATACACCAAAGTACAATACTATGCTTCGTGATGACAAGACATATCCGTACATCAAGGTGACACTGGGAGAGGACTATCCGAGGGTGCTGTTTTCGCGTCAGATGAAAAAGGACAAATCCCGTTACTTTGGTCCGTATACGAGTGCCTCTGCGGTGAAAAGCTCGATAGATCTGATAAACAAAATCTATAAGCTTCGCACCTGCAACCGCAGGCTGCCGCGTGATATAGGAGCAGACCGGCCGTGCCTCAACTATCATATACACCAGTGCAATGCACCATGCCAGGGGTATGTGACGAAGGAAGAGTATGCCATATCTGTAAAGGGCGCGATAGATTTCTTAAACGGCGACTATGAGCAGACAATAAAGGCTCTTAGCGATAAAATGCTAAAGGCCTCAGAGAGCATGGAGTTTGAGAAGGCGGCTGAATACAGGGATCTGATAAACAGTGTGAAACAGGTAGCACAGAAGCAGAAGATAACAAATGCCGACGGCGAGGATAAGGATATCATAGCACTGGCAAATGACGATACTGATGCAGTGGTGCAGGTATTTTTCATAAGAAACGGAAAGCTGATAGGCAGAGACCATTTCCATGTGAGGGTCGGAAGCGAGGAGGCTGCGGATGATGTGTTAAATAACTTTGTGAAGCAGTTTTATTCCGGAACACCTTTTATACCGCGCGAGGTCATGCTGCAGAGTGAGATAGAGGATATGGCTGTTTTGGAGCAGTGGCTCAGCGAAAAGCGAGGCAGGCGGGTGAATATAAAGGTGCCGCAGAAGGGCATGAAGGAAAAGCTTGTTGAGCTTGCCTACAAGAACGCACTCTTAGTGCTCAGCCAGGATAAGGAGCGGATAAAGAGAGAAGAGGGGCGCACAATAGGAGCTGTAAAGGAAATCGAGGGTCTTTTGGGCTTACACGGCTTAAACCGTATGGAGGCCTATGATATTTCCAATATCAACGGCTTTGAGACAGTCGGCTCCATGATAGTGTATGAGAAGGGCAAGCCTAAAAAGAGCGATTACAGAAAGTTTAAGCTTCGCACAGTTACGGGACCTGATGATTATGCGTCAATGCACGAGGTGCTCACACGCCGCTTTACACATGGCATGGAAGAACAGAAGCAGCTTGAAAAAGATGGCTCTCCACAGGAAATAGGCAGCTTCAACCGTTTTCCTGATATTATAATGATGGATGGTGGAAGAGGTCAGGTAAATATATGCCTTCAGGTGCTTTCCGAGCTGGGACTCGACATACCTGTGTGTGGCATGGTGAAGGATGATTTCCACCGCACAAGAGGTCTTTATTTCAACAATGTGGAGATACCTATCGACCGCCACGGCGAAGGCTTCAAGCTCATCACGAGAATACAGGATGAGGCACACCGCTTTGCAATAGAGTTTCATAGGTCACTGCGCTCAAAAAGTCAGGTACATTCGGTGCTTGATGATATTGAAGGCATAGGGCCGGCGCGCAGAAAGGCGCTCATGCGCCGCTACCAGTCGCTGGAGAAGATAAAGGAAGCAGATGTCGAAGACCTTATGCAGACAGAGACCATGAACGAGAAAGCAGCACAGGCAGTGTATGCATTTTTCCACTCTGCCACGTAGATTTTGAAGCTAATCTGTGGTATACTAAAAAACAAATATACATCAAGGGGGACCGCGAATGAATGCATTACACTCAGTATCAGTTGCAAAGGTAGCAGAATTGCTCGATCTCAACAATCTCACAAAAGAGATGAGCCTAAAGGAGAGGGCGATAGAGTGCTCGGACGTCAACAGACCGGCGCTTCAGCTCTCAGGATATTTTGATCATTTTGAGGAGAGACGAATACAGATTATCGGAAATGTAGAGTATACTTATATAGAGAAGATGAGCGACAGCGAGAAAAAAGAGCGCTATAGCCGCTTCATGGAGTTTGATATACCATGTATCATCTTCTGCAGAGATTTACAGCCGGATGAGATATTTATGGAAGAGGCCAGAGAACACAGCATACCGGTGCTGTCAACAGGTCGTTCCACATCAAGCTTTATGGCTGAGCTCATCTATTGTCTTGGCGAACAGCTCGCACCATGCATCACAGTGCATGGCGTGCTGGTAGATGTATACGGTGAGGGAGTAATGATCACAGGTGAGAGCGGTATCGGAAAGAGTGAGGCTGCACTCGAGCTCATCAGACGAGGCCATCGTCTCGTGACGGATGATGTGGTGGAAATCAGAAAGATCAACGAGCATACGCTCATGGGCACTTCGCCTGAGATTACCAGACACTTTATAGAGCTTCGTGGCATCGGAATCATCGATGTCAAGACACTTTACGGAGTAGAGTGTGTAAAGGAAAAACAGCAGATAGACCTCGTAATCAAGCTCGAGGACTGGAAGAAGGAGGCAGAGTACGACAGACTCGGCCTCGAGGAAGAATATGCTGAGTATCTCGGCAACAAGGTAGTGTGTCATTCACTGCCAATCAGACCGGGACGTAATCTGGCGGTCATCGTAGAGACAGCAGCAGTCAATCACAGACAAAAGAAGATGGGCTACAATGCAGCTCAGGAGCTGTATCGCCGCGTCCAGGCAAATCTTACAAAAAATTCGGAGGTATAATAAATCATGGCAATAGAAAGGAAAAACGCCTGGGAGAAATATCCCCAGGGACCTGAAAGAGAAAAATTATTTGCATTTGCTGAGGATTACAGAAGGTTCATATCCGGCTGCAAGACAGAGCGCGAGTGCACGGCAGCAGTTTATGCTGACGCCACAGGACACGGCTTTGTGGACCTTGATGAGCTCATCGAGACAGGAAAGAGCGTAAAGGCAGGAGATAAAATCATAGCAAACAATATGGGAAAGGGACTGGCACTGTTTATCGTGGGCAGTAAGCCTCTTGAGAAGGGTATGAATATCCTCGGAGCACATATTGATTCACCTAGAATGGACTTAAAGCAGGTGCCTTTATACGAGGACACAGACATGGCACTTTTAGACACACATTATTATGGCGGCATCAAGAAATACCAGTGGGTCACACTGCCGCTTTCACTTCACGGAGTCATCTGTAAAAAGGATGGCAGCACAGTGACAGTCAATATCGGAGACAAGCCAAATGATCCAGTAGTGGGCGTGAGCGATCTGCTTATTCACCTGTCAGGCGAGCAGATGGGCAAGAAGGCTTCAGAGGTCATAAAGGGCGAGAGCCTTGATGTGCTGATCGGAAGCATACCGGGACCGGAAAAGGACGAGGACGACAAGGATATCAAGGAGAGAGTAAAGGCCAATATCCTCACAATACTTTCACAGGAGTACGGTGTGGACGAGGATGATTTTCTTTCAGCAGAGATAGAGGTGGTACCTGCCGGAGAGGCAAGAGACTACGGACTTGACAGAAGTATGATCATGGGTTACGGCCACGACGACAGAGTGTGCGCATATCCTTCATACAGAGCTATGCTTGAAATAGAGGGCGCACCGGAATATACAAGTGTATGCCTGCTCGTGGACAAAGAGGAAATCGGCTCAGTGGGAGCCAGCGGCATGCAGTCACGCTTTTTCGAAAACTGTGTGGCAGAGGTGATGAACCTGGCAGGAGACTATAGCGAGCTTGCAGTCAGACGTGCACTGAAAAACTCAAAGGTACTCTCATCAGACGTATCAGCAGCCTTTGACCCGAACTATCCATCGGTTATGGAAAAGAAGAACTCGGCATACTTCGGAAAGGGCCTTGTATTCAACAAATATACAGGCGCCAGAGGCAAATCAGGCTCAAACGATGCCAAC
Source organism: Agathobacter sp. LCP21S3_B2 (assembly GCF_052118705.1). Classification (NCBI taxonomy): domain Bacteria; kingdom Bacillati; phylum Bacillota; class Clostridia; order Lachnospirales; family Lachnospiraceae; genus Agathobacter; species Agathobacter sp. LCP21S3_B2. The sequence continues at coordinate 66,140 of NZ_JBQKGQ010000008.1, forward strand.
GCAGAGTATGTTGCAAGGCTTAGAAATATCATGGATACAGCAGATGTTTCATTCCAGACAGCAGAGCTTGGAAAGGTAGACGAGGGAGGCGGCGGAACAATCGCATATATCCTCGCAAACTATGACATGAATGTTATTGACAGCGGTGTGCCAGTGCTCAACATGCATGCGCCATGGGAAATCATCAGCAAGGTCGATTTATATGAGGCATTCAGAGGCTACATTGCATTTTTGAAGGAAGCATAGGCTAAAGGAATATAAGATGAATCAGACATTTGTAAAAAGTGTAACAGAACAATTGCCGCAGCTTGGTCTCCTGCAGGATGAGCCGATGAAAAAACACACGACCTTCCGTATAGGAGGCCTGGCAGATTACTATGCAGAGCCTGATATGAGCCAGATTTCAAGGCTTATAGAGATGGCTAAGGCATGTGATATGCCGGTTACAGTGATAGGAAACGGAAGCAATCTGCTGGTAGGAGATAAGGGCATCAGAGGCCTTGTAATTGGTATTGGAAAAGGCCTGTCCGAAATCGAGGTGACAGAAGCTGTGGCGCAGCAAAGCACAGCGCAGGACCTCACAGCACAAGACAACGGTCATATCATCACAGCGGGTGCCGGGGCTATCCTTGCAGCAGTGGCGGCAAAGGCAGCGGAGGCATCGCTTTCAGGTCTTGAGTTTGCATCGGGCATCCCGGGAAGTGTTGGCGGTGCGGTAGTCATGAACGCAGGAGCCTACGGCGGAGAGATAAAGGATGTCCTAATCGATGCCACAGTGCTTACAGCAGAGGGCGAACTAAAGACTGTCACAAGGGATGAGCTTGACTTATCCTACAGGCACAGTATAGTCCCGGAAAAGGGCTATATAGTGCTGTCAGCCAGATTCAGGCTCACACCAAAGCCTAAGGATGAGATAAAGTCATATATGGCAGAGCTTCGCGCAAAGAGAGTGGAGAAGCAGCCGCTTGAGTACCCAAGTGCAGGCAGCACCTTTAAGAGACCGGAGGGCTATTTTGCAGGGAAGCTTATCATGGATGCAGGCCTTCGAGGCTACAGCGTGGGAGATGCGCAGGTGTCGGAGAAGCACTGCGGCTTTGTAGTCAATAAGGGCGAAGCCACTGCAGCGGATGTCCTGACACTCATAAAGGATGTGCAGGAAACAGTTTTAAAGCAGTTTGGAGTGAAGCTCGAACCGGAAGTTAAGATGATTGGAGAATTCTAGTGAAATTTGTAATAGTGACGGGCATGTCAGGTGCCGGAAAAAGCACAGCAATGAAAATGATGGAGGATATGGGATATTTCTGTATAGACAATCTGCCTATACAGCTATTAGATAAGCTCATAGACTTTTCAAACACCTTCCACAGTGATGTGTCCAAGGTGGCAGTCGGCATAGATGTGCGAAACGGCTCAGGAATTGATGCGATTCCACAGACGCTCAAGCAGCTAAGGCAGAAAAACTTTCCGTATGAGATACTTTTCCTCGATGCTGAGGATGAGGTGCTCGTCAAGAGATACAAGGAGACGAGGCGTAATCACCCTCTCGCAGGAAGTGAGCGCATCAATAAGGGCATCGTGCTTGAGAGGGAAAAGCTGCAGTATTTAAAGGACAATGCTGACTATATCATAGACACAAGCCAGCTTCTCACAAGGGAGCTTAAAATTGAGCTGGAAAAGATATTTGTGCAGAATGAGGATTACAAAAATCTGTTTATCACGATACTGTCCTTCGGCTTCAAGTATGGCATACCGTCAGACTCTGATATAGTCATGGATGTGAGGTTTCTGCCAAATCCCTACTATGTGGACGGACTACGCGCGAAAACCGGCAATGATAAGGAGATACAGGACTATGTCATGCAGTTTCCGGAGGCAAATGAGTTTATCGACAAGCTTGATGATATGATAAAGTTTCTCATTCCAAACTATATCTCTGAGGGCAAGAACCAGCTTGTTATATCTATAGGCTGCACCGGAGGCAAGCACCGCTCGGTAACGCTTGCAAACGAGCTGTACAAGAGGCTTAGCGGCTGTAATGACTATGGACTTAAGATAGAGCATCGCGACATAGGAAAGGATGCATTGAGAGGTAAATAACATGTCATTTTCCAGTGATGTAAAGGAAGAGCTGGCAAAGCAGATATCAAAGAGCAGGCACTGTCAGCTCGCTGAGCTTGCAGGCATCATAGAGCTTTCGGGCCGTATCAATGAAAAAACAAAGGGACTTGAGCTCGACACCGAAAACCTGCTGCTTTTAAATAAATATGCCACACTTATGAAGCGTGCCTTTGGCACAGATACCACAAAGGCGCTGGATGAGCAGGATACCGGAAAGATACTTGCAGCGCTTAAAATCACGGCACAGCCTGTCAACAGACAGACCGCAGACGGACTGCTTCTTATGCAGACATGCTGCAAGAGAGCCTTTATCAGGGGAGCCTTCATGGCAGCAGGCTCGATAAGCGACCCCAACAAAGCGTATCATTTTGAGATAGTGTGTCATACGAAAGAGCAGGCAAAGCAGCTTCAGGAGCTCTTGTGCGGCTTTGATACGGATGCCAAGATAGTAGAGCGCAAGGGGCACTATGTAGTGTACATAAAGGAGGGCGCCCACATCGTGGACAGTCTCAACATCATGGAGGCGTATGTGTCACTCATGAAGCTGGAAAATGTGCGCATATTAAAGGAAATGCGCAACAGTGTAAACCGTAAAGTAAACTGCGAAACCGCAAACATCAGCAAGACTGTGAATGCGGCAGTAAAGCAGATAGAGGATATCAGACTGATACAGAAAATGAGAGGACTCGATGATTTACCGGCGCAGCTTCGGGAGATGGCGCTGCTTCGGCTTGAATATCCGGATGCACCGCTAAAGGAGCTCGGAGGATATCTGGATCCGCCAATGGGCAAATCGGGAGTCAACCACAGGCTTAGAAAATTATCGGCGATTGCGGAGGAACTGAGATAGATGAAGAAAAAGCTTTTATTTGTATTTAACCCTAAATCAGGCAAGGGACTCATAAAGGAGCACCTGGTAAATATCGTGGACATCATGACAAAGGCCGGATACAAAATCACCATTTATCCCACACAGTGTCAGGGGGATGCCATAAAAAAGGTCAGGAAAAATGCTAAGAAGTATGACCTTGTAGTGTGCAGCGGTGGAGACGGCACACTCGACGAGGTAGTGACCGGCATGGAGCAAAGCGAGGTAAATGTACCGATAGGATACATCCCTGCGGGCAGCACCAATGACTTTGCAAACTCTCTCGGCATACCAAAAAATATGGAGGAGGCCGCAAGAGTTGCCGTAAACGGTACTCCATTCCCGTGTGATGTGGGAGGCTTCAACGGAGATACCTTCGTATATGTCGCAGCCTTTGGCCTTTTTACAGAGGTATCCTACCAGACCTCGCAGCAGATGAAAAATATACTGGGACATGCCGCATATATTTTAGAGGGTGCAAAGCACCTGATGGATATCACTTCGTACACGATGAAGGTGAGCCATGACGGTGAGATAATAGAGGATGAGTTTATATATGGAATGGTGACCAACTCCCTTTCGGTAGGAGGCTTCAAGGGCATATCAGGTCCTGACGTACTGCTTGATGACGGCCTTTTTGAGGTGACGCTCATCAAGAATCCAAAAAACCCAATCGAGCTCAACAAGATACTTGCGGGACTGGCAAACCGTGAAAATGACAATGAGCTCATCTACTCCTTCAAGACCAGTGAGCTGCATGTGGAGAGTGAGGAGGAGGTACCGTGGACACTCGACGGAGAGTTTGGCGGCAGCCACACCGATCTGACTATCACTAATCTGAACAAACAGATTACCATTATGTGTTGATAAATACAAAATCGGACATAAAATAGTAATAGTACACAATTTTTTGTCTGATTGTGTTAAAAATTTAACTTTATTTTTATAAGGTTATGTAATATAATAACATTAGCTTTTAATTAACAGGAGGAAAAAATATGTTAGTATCTGCAACAGAAATGCTTAAGAAAGCAAAAGAAGGACATTACGCAGTAGGTCAGTTCAACATCAACAACCTTGAGTGGACAAAATCAGTACTTTTAACAGCAGAGGAGCTTAAGAGCCCTGTAATCCTTGGTGTATCTGAGGGTGCCGGAAAGTACATGACAGGCTTCGGTACAGTAGCAGCAATGGTTAAGGCTATGCATGACGAGCTCGGTATCACAGTACCTGTAGCACTTCATCTTGATCACGGCACATACGAAGGATGCTACAAGTGCATCAAGGCCGGCTTCACATCAATCATGTTCGACGGATCTCATTATCCAATCGATGAGAACGTTGAAAAGACAAAAGAGTTAGTAGCAGTTGCTCATGCAATGGGCATGTCTATCGAGGCTGAAGTTGGTTCAATCGGTGGCGAGGAAGACGGAGTTGTTGGAATGGGCGAGTGCGCAGATCCAGATGAGTGCAAGAGAGTTGCTGATCTTGGTGTAGATATGCTTGCAGCAGGAATCGGAAACATCCACGGAAAATATCCAGCAAACTGGAAGGGACTCAGCTTTGAGACTCTTGACGCTATCCAGCAGAAGACAGGTGTTATGCCATTAGTACTTCACGGTGGTACAGGAATCCCAGCTGATATGATTAAGAAAGCAATCGACCTTGGAGTATCTAAGATCAACGTTAACACAGAGTGCCAGCTTTCATTCGCAGATGCAACACGTAAATACATCGAGGCCGGAAAGGATCTTGAGGGCAAGGGATTTGACCCTCGTAAGCTTCTTGCTCCTGGTGCTGAGGCTATCAAGGCAACAGTTAAGGAGAAGATGGAGCTTTTCGGATCAGTTGGAAAGGCTGAATAATATTGCCATAATTTAGTGTGTGGTGGTGCGACAAGCTCGCGGATATGCTCCCGTCTCGTCTCATAATTGTGCACACAAGTGGCTGTAAGAATTGTATATTAAAAAAGCCCTGGCATTCGTGCCGGGCTTTTTTGTGATAAAAATACAATTTACATTGAAAATCTTATTAAGCTATGATAAATTTTGGAGATTTTATCGCAGTGGTAAGCTTTGGCTTAACCTGCTTTGGAATAGGGTATTCCCTTGGCAAAGATAACAACAACACACAGAAATAGCCGCCCATGTCCTGAGAAAACTGAGCGGCTTTTCTAAAGCTTAACAATTATCGGGGCAACCGTCTATCGGTGGCACCCTTTTTGTATAATCAATATAACACGTATTAAGTGAAAATTCAACTAAAAAATCAAATTTAGCTTTTTACAATGAGCTAGCAGGTAGTATTTTGTTCGATACAATATTTAAATGATGGCGAACAACAATATAATTATGAAAGAAAGGGTGTGGTGATATGTCAATTAATGTGACAGAAGATTCGATAAAATCAGTATCTGGAATATTGTCGAAGAATGAAGAATATATGTATAAACTTAATTCTTCGATTCAGCAAGCTAAAGATGGAAAGGTAATTTCAAAATCAATGGAAGAGTTAGAGAAGCTGGCAAGTGAGTAATCTGCAGTCCACGGAGTGGAGATGCATATTCGTGCCAGGGTCATTATAGCGACAAATAGTCCAAAAGGCAGATGTGGGACATTCCTACATCTGCCTTTTTACGTATTTAAGTATAAAAAAGACCACATAATAAACATTATGTGGTAAAGAAACGAGGTTTTATTGGTCTTATAAGGTCTCTAAAGCAATGCTAAATTGTATAATTATAATCAAATGGATACATTTTTCTTGTCATGATTTGACAAAAAAGAATTTTATATGACTAAATTTCTTGTTTTTTAACCGTAAAGTGGTAGAATAATATAGATGAATTAGAAATTTACCACATAATGTTTATTATGTGGTACCCGCAGGAGGGTCATGATGCCATGAAATTAGAACTCTTTGAGCACAATCAAAAGGCATATGAAGCAGCCATTTCTATGATGGCTGAGACCGGAAAGGCAGCTATTATACATCCTACCGGAACAGGCAAGTCGCTCATAGCGTTTAAGCTGGCGATGGAGCATCCAGACGCGAGTGTGTACTGGCTGGCGCCAAGCAGCTATATATATCATACGCAGCTTGAGAATCTGCAGAAGCTTATGAAGCCTGATTCATCAGATAAACAAATACAATCCCCGGACAATATCACATTTATCTCATACAGCAAACTCATGCACAATGAGGAACTTATAGATAAAATACAGCCGGACTACATCATACTCGATGAGTTTCACAGATGCGGCGCGTCAGAATGGGGAAAGAGCGTCAAAAAGCTGTTGGATGCTCATAAAACAGCAAAAATACTGGGACTGTCAGCCACCAACATACGCTATCTCGACAATCAGAGAGATATGGCAGAGGAAATATTCGACGGCTGCATAGCATCAGAGATGACACTGGGAGAGGCGATGGCGAAGGGCATACTCTCCACACCAAAGTACGTCATGGCGATGTACTCCTATGGTGAGGAGCTCAAGAAGCTAAAGCAGCGAATACAGGCGATGGAAAGCAGAAGCAGCGTCAGACAGAATATGGAGCTGCTCGAACAACTGCGCCGTGCACTGGAAAAAGCGGACGGACCTGACAAAATCTTTGAAAAGCATATGCGCATGGAAGGAAAAATGCATGGTAAGTACATCGTATTCTGCTCCAGCCGTGAGCACATGGATGAGATGAAAGAACATATGCACGAGTGGTTTGACAATGTGGATATGAGCCCGCACGTATATGTGGCATACTACAGCAACCCGGAGACCTCAAAGGCATTTGCAGAATTTAAAGCAGATAAGAGTGATCATCTAAAGCTCTTGTACTGCATAGACATGCTGAACGAGGGCGTACATGTTGATGACGTGGACGGAGTCATACTGCTTCGACCGACGGTATCACCAATCATCTATATGCAGCAGATAGGCAGATGCCTCTCGGCAGGTACTAATAAGACACCAATCATATTTGATCTAGTGGACAACTTCGAGAGCCTCTACAGCATCGACTGTCTGACAGAAGAGATAGACCAGGCATTCTCACTCATGCCATGTACACAGGTGGAGAAAGAAAGGTTCAAGGATAGATTCCGAATATACGACGAAGTGAAGGAATGCCGTCAGCTATTCGGACAGTTGCAGAGCAGTCTATCATCAACCTGGGACAACTACTATCTGGCAGCCTGCGCATACTACAGAGACCACGGCAACCTCAAGGTGTCAAAGGACTATGTGACAGACGATGGTCTGACACTTGGAAGCTGGATACAGACCCAGCGCAAGGTGTACTCAGGCAAGATAGCCGGAGGACTCACAGCAGACAAGATAGAAAAGCTGAACCTGATAGGCATGATATGGAATGTCAGGAAAAACAGCTTTGATACGGCCTATGAAGAGCTGGAAAAGTATCATGAACAGCATGGAAATCTGGATATCAAGTCAAGATACGTCACAGAAAGCGGATATCCGCTGGGTAAATGGATTAACAACATCCGTGTGTCAGCCAAGAAAAAGGGCAAGGAAGCAGTACTCAACAAAGAACAGCTCAAAAAGCTCGAAGCACTTGGCATGATCTGGGACAAAAACAGCGAGATATGGGATGTCTATATCAATGCTGCAAAGAAATATTATGAAGAAACAGGTGATTTGCACATACCGGTAAGGTATGTCACCGAGGACGGTGTGGCACTCGGCAATTGGCTTTCATCCATCAAGAATGGAAAGAACGGCAGGAAAATGAGAGCGGAAACACTGACCGATGAGCAGAAAGCACAGCTCAAAAAGCTGGGTATCAATCTGGAAAACACCAATAATACGGTGTGGAACAGCAAGTATGAGCTGGCAAAGGAATACTACACCGAGCACGGCAATCTCAACATTCCGGTGGCATATTGTGTGGATGGAGTGAAGCTGGGCAGGTGGATATCAAATATACGAAGTAAAAGAAAAAATCCAAAGTCATCAGGGATGATGCTGGACGAGAGCAGAATAGCGATGCTCGACAGTATAGGGATGGATTGGAAGTAAGAATACAAGCTAAGGAGCTATAGAAATAATGTACAGGAAGAAAGGAAGAGGGTGGACCAAGCATGTTGATTTCATGCTTTTGGACATCGTATGCATATTAATAGCATTTTTTGTTTCATATGTGATACGTTTTGGGTTCGATAATCCATACGTGGATAAGGATTACCGTACACTTGGAGTTGCCTTCCTTCTGATAGATTTCTTTGTAGAGATAATGGCAGACTCCTTCAAAAATGTCTTAAAAAGAGGATATCTCGATGAGTTTATATCAGTCTGCAAGCATGCAATGCTGGTGTTTCTGGTCACAGCGCTATTTCTGTTCACCACACAGATGGCTGATATATATTCCAGATTATCGTTTTACATCATGTTTCCGATATATGTGACCATCACATATATCTGCAGGCTGGCACTAAAGAGCTTTCTTAAAAAGAAAGATTTTACAGCATCGAAGAAGTCACTGCTTGTTATAGCACCTGAGGCAATGCTTCGGGATACATTGCGCACAGTGGAGAAAAGCTGTATGGGTTACACACAGATAGTGGCAGCTTCGCTGGATTCAGACCTGAAGGGTAAAACAATATGCAATATTTCTGTCGTAGCAAATCATGATGGCATAGCAGACTACGCATGTGATGAGTGGGTGGATGAGGTGCTCATACCGCCTTGCAGCGAGAAAGAATATCCGGACAAGCTGGCGGCTATGTTCTTGGAAATGGGAATTGCTGTACACACAGGAATTGCCAAAAATGGAACAGACCAGGGTGGTTATAAGCAGATAGAAAAGATAGGCGACTACACAGTGGTTACATCTAGTGTCAACTATGCAAACACCAGCGCTCTTCTGGTCAAGAGGGGCATGGATATAGTCGGAGGTCTGGTAGGTTGTCTGTTTACACTTATTATCATGATATTTGTCGGACCAATGATATACATAGCATCGCCGGGTCCAATATTCTTCGCACAGGAAAGAGTGGGTAGGAACGGCAGAAAATTCAAGATGTATAAATTCCGCAGCATGTATATGGATGCCGAGGAGAGAAAGAAAGAACTCATGGCAGAAAACAAAATAGGTGACGGAATGATGTTCAAGATGGACTTTGATCCGAGAATCATCGGAAACAAAGTGTTGCCAAACGGAAAGAAGAAAACTGGAATTGGACAGTTTATCAGGAAAACAAGCCTGGATGAATTTCCACAATTTTGGAATATTTTTAGAGGGGATATGAGCCTGGTAGGCACCAGACCACCGACACTCGACGAGTGGGAGAAGTATGAACCACACCACAGAGCCAGAATGTCATTCAGACCGGGATTGACCGGCCTATGGCAGGTGAGTGGCAGAAGTAATATCACGGACTTTGAGGAAGTGGTGAAGCTAGATACTAAATATATTAGTGAGTGGAGTGTTAAGGGGGATATAAAGATAATATTTCAGACGATGCTAGGAGTATTAAGAAATGATGGAGCAATGTAAGGAAAAACTTAATATTGCAATGTTTGGACAAAAAAGGATTCCTTCAAGAGAAGGCGGAGTTGAGATAGTTGTTGAGGAACTTTGCACAAGGATGGTTGCACAAGGGCATAATGTAACTTGCTATAACAGAGGTGGCCATCATGTAAGTGGTTCTGAGTATGATTCAAAACGACTTAAGGAATATAAAGGAATAAAGCTCAAAACAGTACCTACAATAGAGAAGAAAGGTCTTGCGGCTGTTTCATCCTCTTTTTTTGCAGCATTATGTTGTGCTTTTGGTAAGTATGATGTTGTGCATATTCATGCTGAGGGACCTGCATTTTTTGCGTGGTTGCCAAAGTTATTTGGTAAAAAAGTAATTGTCACAATACATGGATTAGACTGGCAACGTGAAAAATGGAAAAGTGGATTTGGTTCAAAGTTCATTCATCAGGGTGAAAAAAATGCTGTAAATTATGCTGATGAAATTATTGTACTGAGTAAAGGTGTTCAAGATTATTTTGAAAAAACATATGGCAGAAAAACTGTGTTTATTCCAAATGGCGTGAGTAATCATATAGAAAGAAAACCACAGATTATTAAAAATAAATTTGGATTAGATAAAGATGAATATATTTTGTTTCTGGGACGTTTAGTTCCGGAAAAAGGAATCAAATATTTAATAGAAGCATTTAAACAGGTTGATACAGAAAAAAAATTGGTTATTGCTGGTGGCAGTTCGGATACAAGTGAATTTGAAAATAAAATGAAAGAACTTGCTAAAGCGGATAAACGAATTTTATTTACTGGATTTGTTCAAGGACAAGCGTTAGAAGAACTGTATAGCAATGCATATGTGTATGTACTCCCATCTGACTTAGAGGGAATGCCTTTAAGTTTGTTGGAGGCAATGAGCTATGGAAATTGTTGCTTAGTATCGGACATTAATGAGTGTACGGATGTTGTGGAAGATAAAGCTTTTGTTTTTAAAAGGTCGGATATTAATGATTTGAAAAATAAGCTTCAAGATGTCTGTTGTCATACAGGAAAAGTGATGAAAATAAAAAAAAATTCATCAGAGTTTATTTGCAAAAAATACAATTGGAATAATGTTGTAGAGGAAACATTAATAATTTACTAAGAGGAATATTATGATAAGAGTATTACAGTGTGTTAATGATATGCATAGAGCGGGATTAGAAACTATGTTAATGAATTATTATAGGAATTTAGATAGAACAAAAATACAATTTGATTTTTTAACACATAGGCCATGTAAAAGTGATTATGATGATGAGATAGTAAAATTGGGAGGAAAAGTATATTATGCACCACGTCTTTACCCACAAAATTATATTAAATATTTTAAATGGATGAAAATTTTTTTTGAAAATCATCAAGAATATAAAATTATACATTCACATATTGATGCTATGAGCTATTTACCATTAAAGGCTGCTAAAATTGCAGGAGTTCCAATTAGGATAGCACATAGTCATAGCACTTCAATAGATCGAGATTTTAAATATCCGTTAAAGCAAATTTATCGTAATAGATTGCAGAATGTACTGACAGATGAGTTTGCATGTGGAAAAAATGCGGGTGAATTTTTATTTAAAAATGATAATTTCATAATAATTCCTAATGCTATAGAGGCAGATAAATTTTATTATAATGATTCTATTAGATTAGATGTTAGAAAGGAATTGGAGATACCAAGAGAAACTTTTGTTGTTGGACATGTTGGACGAATATCTTATCCAAAAAATCATAAGTTTTTAATTGATATATTTAAAGAGTTCCATGGGCTAAATCATAATTCAGTATTGTTGATTGTTGGTACTGGAGAATTGGAAGAAGAAATAATTAATTATGCAAATAAAAGTGGCGTAAGGGATTCTATTATTTTTTTAGGGAATAGGGATGATACTGATAGATTATATCAGGCATTTGATGTGTTTGTATTACCTTCTTTATTTGAAGGTGTACCATTGGTTGGAATAGAAGCACAATTTGCAGGACTTCCTTGTTTTTTTTCAGATATGGTACCATCTGAAGTGGCATTTAGTAATAAAACATATTTTATAAACTTGCATAGTTCTCCACAGAAATGGGCATCAGAAATTTTAAAAATTAATATATCAGACCGTAAGAAAGAGAGAATATCATTTTTAAATTCAAATTATGATATTCATAAAGCATACAAAATATTAGAGAATCAATATAGTGAATTATATGAAAGGGCGCAATTAGGATAGAAGAATGCTAGAAACATATTTAAATATAAGACGAGTCATACGGCGCATATTAGAAGAGATTAAGGCAACTTGTGTAATTGCTAAAGAAACATCTTGGGGAGAAGCATTTATTACGCTAGGAGCAAAGGTTGATATTCAAGTTATGAATCATAACGGCTTTAAAGAAAATGAAAAACAAATAAAAACATTAATGAAGAAACATGAAATTATGTTAAAGTATTACAAAAAATCATTTGGGAGATTTATGAATGAATATGATGTTGAGGGTACTAGAAAAACAAATGAATATGAAAATATATATACTAATTGTATTTGGGTATGTTGGTGGCAGGGAATTGATAATGCGCCTGATATTGTAAAGGTTTGTATAGATTCTATTAAAAAAAATGCTGGAGAACATACGGTTATTCTTTTAACGGAAGAAAATTATAAAAAATATGTAGATATGCCTACATGGGTGGAAGAAAAGAAAAATAAGGGTATAATTAGCAGAACACATTATTCGGATATTCTTCGACTTACTCTTTTGGCGAGATACGGTGGAGTTTGGTTAGATTCTACTTTTTTTTGTTCACAAAAGATTCCAAATGAATATTTCAGATTTCCAGTTTGGTCTATAAGGAGACCGGGGTATGGACATGTGTCGGTTGCCTGTGGAGAATTTGCTAATTATTCGCTTTCATGTAATGAACAATATAGATGGGTATATCAAATAATTTTAGACTATGTTTTGTTTTATTGGGAAAAAAATGATATTATGGTTGATTATCTTTTCTTAGACTATTTGATTATTTTAGTTCAAAATAATTATAAAAATGTTGCAGATGTATTTAAAATTATTGAACCAAATAATCCACAGTGTGATGAACTTTTTAAGATTTTAGGTGAACCTTTTGATAAGAAGAAATGGGAAAATATGAAAAGAGATACTAGGTTATTTAAGCTTACATGGAAGCAATCTTTTCCAGAAAAGAAAAACGGACAAATAACATTCTATGGAAAGTTAATAAATGGAGATTTAATGTAGGATTGGAGCGGACATGAGAAAACAGTTATTGTTTATAATGGGGAGCTTAGAAAATGGAGGTGGTGAACGAAGTCTTATTAATCTATTGCAATTAATAGACTATAGTAAATATGATGTTGATCTGGTACTTTTCAAAAAAAAGGGCTTCTTTTTGAAACAAGTACCTGAAACAGTAAATATTTTAGATGATGTAGACATATTGCAATTTATGTATAAAGATACTATAAAAGAGTCTTTCAGCATTAAAAATTTAAGATTGAGTATAGTTCATATTATTGGAACAATTGTTTCTAAAGCATTATCTAAGTCAGGATTTCATAAAGGACAGTACAGATGGAAACATTTTTATAAAAAAATAATTCCGAGATTGAATAAAAATTATGACACTGCAATTTCTTATCTTGAAGGAGAGACAACATTTTATTTAGTAGACAAGGTGACAGCAAAGAAAAAAATTGCTTGGGTGCATACAGATTATTCTAAAATTAATGCTGATATGGATTTTGATTTAGAATATTTCAAGAAAATAGATAATATAGTTAGTATATCTGATGTTTGTGTTAATGTTTTAAAAAATTATTTTGTCGATATAGCAGATAGATTTGTATGTTTAGCTAATCTTACAAGTTCAAAGACAATTAAAATTATGTCAGATCAATTTATACCATGTGAATTTTTAAATGATGAAAATTTGCGGATTCTTTCTATAGGTCGTTTGATAGAGTTAAAGGGATTTGATATTGCATTAGAAGCAGCTAGAATTTTAAAAGAAAATAATATTAAATTTAAATGGTATGTGATAGGTGATGGGATTCTTAAAGATGATTTAGAAACAAAAAGAAAAAAATATCAACTTGAAAACAATTTCGAGTTTCTTGGAGTTCGTGAAAACCCATATCCTTACATAAAAGGAGCTGATATTATTGTACAACCATCTCGCTATGAGGGAAAATCTATGGTATTAGATGAAGCTAAAATATTGTGTAAACCTATTGTTGTAACAAAATATGATACAGTGTTTGATCAAATAAATGAAAGAGAGGGAATTATAGTCAATATAGATGCAAGCGACTTGGCTAAAGGCATTATGGAGATGATACCAAATCGTGATAAATATATTAATTATTTAAAAAAACATGAATATGGAAATCAAAACGAAATAACAAAATATTATAGTTTATTTGACACATAAAATTATAGATTATTAGATAAGGAAGAAGAATGAAATATACGATAATAGATATAATTAAAGCAAAAATAAGAGGAACCATTAATTTAAAACAATTAGAAAAAGATGGATTTAGGTATGGTAGAAATTTTGATATTCAATATGGAGTTATTATTGATCCTGGACACTGTTGGTTAATAGAAATTGGAGACAATGTTACTTTAGCTCCTAGAGTTCATATTTTAGCTCATGATGCGTCTATGAAAAAGTTTTTAGGATATACGAAGATAGCGCCAGTGAAGATTGGAAATAATGTCTTTATTGGGGCTGGAAGTATAGTTTTACCGGGAGTTACAATTGGAAATAATGTAATAATAGGTGCTGGGAGCGTTGTTACAAAGAGTTTAGAATCTGGAAATGTATATGGGGGGGTACCAGCAAAAAAAATATCAACAATAGATGAGTATCTAGATAAAATAAATAATCTAAAAAAGAATAACGTTTTTTTTGATGAGACATATATAATAGGAAATATTTCAGATGAAAAAAAAGAAAGTATGAAAAAGATACTTAGTAAGAATGGCATTGGATTTATAGTTTAGTAATCATAACACTACTATAAGTTCAAATTAGTAATTAATTATAAATTCTGAAAATATTATTTTGATTAATTACTATATGTATAATTTTCTTTGATATTATACTATTTAAAAAGATGTTATAAAAACATAATGAGTAAAATGATATAATAACGATTTTAGAAGGATAGAAAATATGAAGTTTAAAATATCAAACACAAGTGAATTTAAATTGAAATTATTAACAATAACGTTATTAGTTAATTTTTGTGCATCTTGGTATTTGAATTTATCAAATCAATTATTTGAACAAATTATTGCAATTTCAACTCTTTTTTTAAGCGTTTTTCATGCTATTTTGTATATTATTTTTAATAAAAATCGAAAACAAACATTTTATTGGCTTATGATATATGTACTTTTATTTTTTCTTTATAGATATTGTAAAAGAAGAGAAGTATTAGATTTATTCACATATGTTAGTTTTTATTCAAATGTTGATTTTCGATTAATAAATAAAAAAATCAAAACAGTAACGGTGTTTTTTTTCATTGGAACAATTTTATTAAATGCCGTGCATATATTACCAACGGCACCTGCTTTTTATAGGGGGAGCGAGTCAAGATTAACATTAGGATTTAATCATCCTAATTCAGGAGGATTTTTTTCTCTTATAATTGCAGGATGTTTGTTTGTACAAGATTATGAAAAACGAAGACTTAATAAATTACTTGTGATGATATTATTAGGGCTTGAAACATATTTTATATTTAATTGTCGAACCGCCTTTTTTTCAATTATAGCAATTATTATAATTATGATAGTTAAAATAATAGGTTTAGATTTTTTTAAAAAGCTATTTAAAAAAAAGATAATTCAAATATTTATTGTAAGTTTATTTTTGGTGTTGGTTGTAGGGTTAGTATATTTAAGTGACAATTTTAATAAATATAGTGAATTGAATACATTATTAAGTTCTCGTTTAGAAAATAATAATTTGTTTTTACATAAATATAATATTACATTATTCGGGAATCCGAATGTTCCAACGTGGATACTTGGTAATGACAATTGGGGATTAAGATATTTAGACAGTGGTTACTTACAAATATTGCTAAGTTTTGGAATAATAAATACTATTATTTATATTTTATTATTGTATAAATCTCTAGTAATAAATTTAAAAGCAAAAGAAGTTGCTGTTGTAATATGGGATATTATTATAATGTTAACGTTAATTGTTGAAGCATCACCCCTTAGATGGTATTTTGCCATACCAATATTATATGTTTTTAATAATAAAAAAAATGATATGGAGAAAAAATAAAATGAAAAGAATAGGTATTTTAACATTATCCGCTTCTGATAATTGTGGGTCGTTATTGCAGACTTTTGCATTACAGCAAGTATTGATAAAAATTTGTAATTGTGAAGTTGAAATTATTAATTTGGTAACAGAGCAATCCAAGAAAGTATATAGTTTATTTTCAAAAGATTTTTATAAACATCCCAAAAAAACGTTTTTTACATTAAAAAATATAAAATCGATAATAAAACAAAAACAAGGTTATCAATCATTTAGAGATGATTATTTAAAATTAACGGATAAGGTATATAGTTCAGCCGATGATATACAAGATATTGTTGATTCTTATGACGTTATTATAACTGGAAGTGACCAAGTATGGAATGTATATATGTCTGATTATAGTGACGCATTTTATTTACCGTGGAATACACGAGCAAGTAAAGTGGCATATGCAACAAGCTTAGGAGCCACGGTAGAAATAGATAAAGACAAATCAAGAGAATTAACAAGATGGTTATCTGATTTTACGTATATATCTGTAAGAGAAAAATCTGGAAAAAAAACTATTGAAAAATTAACAGATAAAGAGATTTTTATAACCGCAGACCCTACATTATTACTTTCTAAGAAAGAATGGGGAGAAATGATTAAAGAGCCTTTAATTGATGGAAAATACATATTTTATTATTCTTGGTCGTATCCTAATGAAGAAATGAATAGAATCGTACAGGAATTTGCTAAAAAAAAGAAATTAAATGTATATGTTATAAATTCGTCGAAATGGTACAAGTACAGACCAGATAAATATGATTTTATTTTATGTGAAGAAAGTGGTCCTTTAGTTTTTCTGAATTTAATGAAGTATGCAGAATACGTGTTTGTTCAATCGTTTCATGGAACTGTATTTGCTAATATATTTGAAAAAAATTTTTTCTTCCTTAATGAGAATGAAAATGTTGATTTTAGAACAAAGAATCTCTTAGAAATATTTCATGAAGAAGAAAGAGCAATTCATCAATATTCAGATATACATAAAATAGTTAATAGTGAATTAACATATAAAAGTAATGAATTGGATGAGCTTATTGATGAATCAATGAGATTCTTGAAGGAGGCAGTTACTAATTAGATATGGATAGACATGCATACATGATAATGGCACATCATAGACCAGATCTATTACAATTATTGATTACGGCAATAGATGATGAGAGAAATGACATTATCATTCATATTGATAAAAAAAGCAATATGCATTCGGAACAATTTTCTGTCAAATATAGTAGATTGTTTTTTACAGATAGAATATCTGTAAATTGGGGTGGATATACACAGGTGGAATGTGAATACATATTGATGAAAAAAGCATTATCAGTAGGTAAACATTTGTATTATCACTTTTTAACAGGTGTTAATTTTCCATTATGGAATCAAAACTATATACATAAATTTTTTGAAATTCATAAAGGAAGTGAATTTATAGGATTTGATAATGGAGCAGATTTTAGTTTAAGAGTCAAATATTATGTTCCTTTTGCTGAGCACGGGAAATTAATAGGTATTTCAGGAAAGATGATTAATGGTATTCGTTATGTATTTAGAATCATTCAAGATATACTTGGCATAGATAATAGAAAGAAAACTATTTATGATATAAAAAAAGGTTGTGCATATTTTTCTGTTACTGAAGGATTATTAAAAACAATTCTTCAGAGAGAAGAAGAAATGAGAAATTTATTGAAACATACAATTTGTTGTGATGAGGTATTTGTTCAAACAATAGCTTTTAATTCTGATTATAAAAATAGAATATATAGATTAGATAATGAATGGGATGGATGTTTAAGAGAATTGGCATGGCCATCTAATGTTTCAGGGGAACATCCTGGTTGGAATTTTGGTAAAAAGGATGTGGACTTTTTATTAAAAAGTCATAATCTTTTTGCAATGAAATTTGAATCTCCAGAAGGAATAGAGGTAATCAATTTTATAAAGAAAAAAAGGAATATAAAATGAAGTTAGAAAGAACAAAAAATAGTATAAGAAATTTAATATGGGGAGTATTGAATAAAATCGTAGGAATTTTATTTCCTTTTTTTCTTAGGACTGTTTTCATATATTCATTAGGAGCAAATTATTTGGGACTAAATAGTTTGTTTACTTCAATTTTAACAGTTTTAAATTTAGCAGAACTTGGATTTTCAAGTGCTATTGTATATAACATGTATAATCCAATTGCAAAAAATGACACCGATACAATATGTGCTTTGATGAATTATTATAAAAAAATATATCATAAAATAGGCATTTTTGTTTCTGTTGTAGGCATATTATTACTCCCATTTCTCAAGTTCCTTATTAATGGAAAATATCCATCTGATATAAACTTGCAACTATTGTATATTTTCTTTTTATTCAATACGGCAATAAGTTATTTTATGTATGCGTATAAAAACTGTATTTTGACAGCCTATCAGAGAGAAGATATTATTAGTAAGATTAATATTGTTTTAAAAATAATTATGTATTTGATGCAGACAATTACATTAATTGTTTTAAAAAATTATTATGGATATGTTGTTTGTATGATAATAAATACTGTTTTAACCAATATAATTACAGCATATTATTCAGAAAAATATTATCCTCAATTTCAACCTAAAGGAAAGTTAAAAGCAGAAAACAAAAAGTTAATAAGCAAAAATATTCAAGGGTTAATGGTAGGAAAACTGTGTATGGTGAGTCGAAATTCCTTTGATAATATTTTTTTATCAATGTTTTTAGGATTAAATGTTGTTACAATTTATGGAAATTATTATTATATAATGAATGCAATCAGTGGTGTATTAGTTATTTTAATGTCATCTATTGGGGCTGGAATAGGTAATAGTGTTGCCACAGAGTCCATTAAGAAAAACTATAAGGATTTTACAAAATTTACGTTTATGTATTCATGGATAGCAGGATGGTGTACAGTATGTTTATTTTGTTTATATCAACCATTTATGAAAATATGGATGGGAGAGGATTTATTATTTCCAATGTTAGATGTTTGTTTGATTTGTTTATATTTTTATTCTTTAACAATGGGAGATGTAAGGAGTCAATATAGTGCTGCAACCGGGTTATTTTGGCAAAATAGATATTATGTGTTAACTGAAGCGGTTACCAATATTATTTTGAATTTTATTTTGGGAAAGTTATATGGTGTGCATGGTATAATTCTTGCAACATGGATTTCTATTTTCTTTATAAATTTTATGTGGGGTTCTTCAATTATTTTTAGATATTATTTTATAAAATTTGATAAAATAATATATTATAAAAAGCAACTATATTATTTCTTTGTTGTAATAGTAGTTTCTTGTTTAACATATTTTTGTACAAGTTTTATAGAGGGGAATAAATATATTGTATTGATTGTGAATGCAATAATATGTTTAATTTTACCAAATTTTTTATTTTTTATTTTTTATAATCAGTTGACTGAATATAAAGAAAGTAAACAATTTGTTTTTCACAATATTTTACCTAAGATTTTTTATAAAAGGAAGGAATGATAAAATTATGATATCAATAGTGTTACCTGTATATAATGGAGAAAAATTTTTAAGAGAATCAATTGAAAGTATCTTGACACAAACATATAGAGATTTTGAGTTGGTTATTGTAAATGATTGTTCTACTGATGATTCAGTGAAAATAGTTAATGAATATATGAAAAAAGATTCAAGAATCAAATTAATAAATAACGATAAAAATCAAAAACTACCTAATTCGTTAAATATTGGATTTTCAAATTGTAAAGGAGATTATTATACATGGACTTCCGATGATAATATAATGTTATCTAATGCATTGGAAATTATGATTTCAACGCTAAAAAATAAAGATGTTGATTTGGTTTTTTCGAGATGCGATACTATTGACTCTAAAGGAAAAGTTACTGGAAAAACGCCGATATGGAGGGACTTGGATGATATCTATTATAAAAATATTGTGTTAGCAAGTTTTTTATATAAAAAAGAAATACATGAAAAACTAAATGGCTATGATACAAATAAGTTTTTAGTCGAAGATTATGATTTTTGGCTTAGAGCATATAGAAGTTTTAAATTTGCATATATTCCAGAGGTGCTTTATAAAATACGATATCATGGAAATAATTTAGGCTTTAAACGTTTAGAAGATGTGAAACTTAGAAATATCATGTTACTTAAAGAAAATTTAAATTATATTTCTGATAAAGACATTGAGGATAAGATCAATAAAGAAATAAGTAATTCGTATTTTGAAATATCAAATGCATATTATTTAAAAATAAATAAAGAAAAAGAAAAAAAAGATATTTTAAAAAAGAGAATTAAGGATAATATCAAAAAGCTTATTAGAAAGAGGTAGAAATCAAATATGAAAAAAGTAATGTTGGTTTTTGGAACCAGACCAGAAGCAATTAAAATGTGCCCACTAGTTAATGAATTAAAGAAAAGAAAAAAAATTCAAACACTTGTTTGTGTTACGGGTCAGCATAGACAAATGTTAGATCAAGTACTTGAAACTTTTAATGTTGTTCCAGATTATGATCTTTCTATAATGAAACAAGGACAAAATCTTTTTGATATTACAACTAATATTCTTAATGATATTAAAGCTGTACTTGAAAAGGAAAAACCAGATATCGTACTTGTACATGGCGATACATCTACGACATTTTCAACAGCATTGGCCTGCTTTTATTTGCAGATTCCAGTTGGACATGTTGAGGCGGGATTACGTACTAAAAATATTTATTCACCATTTCCAGAGGAATTTAATAGGCAAGCGGTTGGAATTATCTCACAGTATAATTTTGCACCGACACAGAGAGCTGCAGATAATCTTATTAGAGAAGGTAAAAATATAAATAATATTTATATTACAGGAAATACTGTAATTGACGCTATGAAACATACAGTAAAGGCTGATTATACACATCCGGAATTAGAATGGATTGGAGATGCTAAGTTTATTTTTATCACAGCACATAGGAGAGAAAATATTGGGGAACCTATGCATAACATGTTTCGTGCTATAAGAAGAGTTCTTGAAGAGTATCCAGAATACAAGGCAATATATCCGATTCATATGAATCCTGTTATTAGAAAAGCAGCTAAAGATGAATTAAGTGGATGTAATCAAATTCATATTATAGAACCAATAGGAGTGTTTGATTGTCACAATTTTGAGGCTAGGTGTCATTTATGTTTAACTGATTCAGGCGGTATTCAAGAAGAATGTCCTTCTTATGGTAAACCAGTTCTAGTTATGCGAGACACAACTGAAAGACCAGAAGGGGTAGAGGCTGGAACGCTTAGACTTGTTGGAACTAAAGAAGAGACTATTTATAATAATTTTAAAGAATTATTAGAAAATCAGGATGCATATAATAAGATGGCACATGCTTGTAATCCTTATGGAGATGGTCATGCATGTGAGAGAATTGCTGATATTTTAGAAGGAAAAGAGTATGTAGCCTGGAATGTATGTAAATAGTGTTGGTGTATCAACGGACAATTATTATATATAGTATACAAAAATATAAATTATCAGATTGATTACATATAGAAGTTTATTGAATATTCTTGTGCGGCAGAGCCGCCCGTCCGGGGTGGCGTGAGCCACCTGTCCAGACGGAATGAGCCACTTTAATGAGGATATTACTCTCGTAGTGATTTATTCAGGCCGTATACCTCACGCATGGACTTGTCATGCTCAGCATCAATGCTTGTGATGTTAATCTGATAGCTGTCATGGGCAATACGGTCAATGATGGCATCAGCAAGAGGACTTGCTTCACCTCCAAGCTGATCGTACCATTCTTCGAATACATACTGAGAACAAAAGATAGTTGATGATTTCTTACGTCTCCGATGAAGTAATTCAAAGATATCTTTCTGTTCTGTATCAGTTGGTTTGAGAAGCATCCATTCATCTAGAATGAGAAGCACCGGGTTGGCATACTTAGCCATTACCTTACGATAAGTGCCCTCAGAACGGGCAATGTCCAGATCCATAAGTAAGTCCGGCATACGGACATACTTGGTATTGTAATACTGCTTACATGCTTCCATACCGAAGGCACATGCCATGTATGTTTTACCACAGCCTGTTGCACCGGTAATAAAAAGATTCCGGTGTTCAGATATATATTCGCAGGTGGCAAGTCTGTTTATAAGATCCTTGTTCAGTTTGCGTCCGGAAGTATAGTTGATATCCATGATACTTGCTTCTGGCTGGTCGAATCCGGCATTGCGGATAAGACGCTTCTGGCGGTTATTCTTGCGATTACTGTATTCGATGTCTACCAGCATTCCAAAGCGGTCTTCAAAAGGAACTTCCTTGAATTTAGGATCGTCAAGCTGGTTACGGAATGCATCTGCCATTGTGGTAAGACGCATTTCAATAAGTTTATCTATTGTACTCTGATTTGTCATATGTGATTACCTCCGATAGTAGTCGGCACCTCTAGTAATGCCGTGTGCTTTATGTGTGGTCTTTGATCCGGATGATTCTGGTTCCGTTTTTACAGAACCAGTTACAAGGATGTTTTTGATACTCTTGTAACTGGGCGAAGCTGTATAGGATAATGCCTTTTTACAAGCGGCTTCAAGCGAAGCTTCTGAGTATTTATCAGTAAGCTTCAAAAGTCCCATGCAGCTCCGATAAGTTTGTTGTTCCACACGTTTGGAGGTCAGTATTGCATTGACCACAGTGTACGTATTTATGCCAATCCGCTCAGCCCATTTGCGGAAGCGGTCGCCATTCCACTCCAGATACTTCTGATGATCTTCCGGCATATGTTCCGTAATGGTGCTGTACTGCCCGGGGCGTCCTTTCAGACGGCGGTGGGAAGCAATGCGGTTATGGTTGTAGAAAATTTCAATGGTGGTATCTGTTACCTTTACATCAACTTTCTTTTTGATGTATTCATATGGAACTGAGTATAGCATTCCATCCACAGATATGTGATAATTGAACTGGACGGTGGCTGTCTTCCAGTCACTCAGTTCAAAGCGGGTAGCAGGTAATGGCGAAAGTAACGGCTTTTCATCTTCAAGGAATAAGTCCAGCCGGCTGCCCTCTTTCTTTTGAAAGAGCCTTCGGTTGAATTGTTCCAGTTTTTCTCTGATTGCACGGTTTAATTCAGCAAGAGAAAAGAACTGTTCATTCCGGAGTGCTGCTGTTATCCAGGTAGAAATATTTCCTACTGTTCCTTCAGCATTCGGCTTATCCTTTGGTGTCCTGACACGGGCAGGGATGATAGCTGTGCCATAGTGCTCAGCCATTTCCTGATAAGTTTCATTGATCTGCTGGTCTTTCCAACCACCATTGTGAACAACTGCTGTCTTGCAGTTATCCGGTACGAGAATTCTGGCAACACCGCCAAAAAACTCGTACATATGGACATGGGCTGTGATCCATGATTTCTGCTTCATATCCAGAAAGGCTTCCACATATGCATACTGGCTGTATGTCATTACACCAACGAATATGTAAGCCTTTAGGATTTCACCGGTATCCGGGTCAATGATTGTTGCAGGATCACCTGCCCAGTCAACCTCAACCTGCTCACCGGGTTTTCGATTGATGTGCATGGTAGCACGTCGTTTCTGCTCATCCTGCTGGATGTGATAGCAGAATTGAGAATACATAAGCGGCTCATCGCCGTTGGCACGGCAATCCTCCATGTATTCAGTCCACAGGAGTTTTTTACTTACTCCGTTGCGGAGTAGTTCTTTGTGGATGTAGTCGTAGTCTGGCATACGCTTTTGAGAGCGGTCGCTTTGTTTTGGATAAAACAAGCCTTCCTTCAAGAACTTCATCCGTTTGATTGTCTTCCAATGGCCAAGAGATATCTAGTTCTTGTGCTCGTTTTAAGACCTTTGCTACGGTATTTCTTGAACAAGGAACACTCAATGCTATGTTCCGGTTACTAAATCCCAAGCTGGATAATCTTAGGATTTCACGGTATCTGGTCATAATGGTGACCTCCTTCATAATAGATTTACACAACAATTGTGTATTATTCTATTATAAAACAAGTGGCTCATTGTGACCGGAATGATGGCTCATGGCAAAACGGAATCGCGGCTCACTTGCGCCGGACAGGCGGCTCATTTGGGCGCAGATTATTCATTTATAATGAATATTAACAATAAACGGGTTAAATTTTATAGTTTACAGAGCTTTTTAAGTACAAATAAATTTGAGCTATTAAATATATAGAATTATATATAAGGAGACCATACAAATGGGAAAATACTTCGGTACAGACGGCTTCCGTGGCGAAGCCAACGTAAATTTAACAGCAGAACATGCCTATAAGATCGGCAGATTTTTAGGCTGGTATTACGGTGAACTCAAGAAACAGAAGCAGCTTGATGAGCCGGCCAAGATTGTTATAGGAAAGGACACCAGGCGCTCCAGCTATATGTTCGAGTATTCACTGGTTTCCGGTCTGACAGCTTCGGGAGCAGACGCGTATCTATTGCATGTTACCACCACACCTTCTGTGGCTTATGTTGCCAGGACAGATGATTTTGACTGCGGTATCATGATTTCTGCGAGCCACAATCCGTATTATGACAACGGCATTAAGCTTATCAATAGCAATGGTGAGAAGATGGATGAGGAGACTATTCTCCTTGTGGAGGATTATCTTGATGGAAAGCTTCGTCTTTTCGGGCAGGAGTGGGAGGATATTCCTTTTGCTCACAAGGATGCCATCGGCTGCACTGTTGATTATGTGGCTGGCCGCAACCGCTATATGGGTTATCTTATTTCGCTCGGAGTGTATTCCTTCAAGGGTATGAAGGTCGGTCTCGACTGTGCCAACGGAAGCTCATGGAATATGGCCAAGTCCATTTTTGAGGCGCTCGGTGCCAAGTGTTATGTGATCAATGCTCAGCCAAATGGTTTCAATATCAATAACGATGCCGGGTCTACTCATATTGAGGGATTGCAGAAGTTTGTGGTAGATAACGGCCTTGATGTTGGCTTTGCATATGATGGTGATGCGGACCGCTGTCTCTGTGTGGATGAGTTGGGAAATGTCATTACAGGTGATCATATTCTCTACATATACGGTCGCTACATGAAGGATAGGGGCAAGCTTCTTACAAATACTGTTGTGACCACAATTATGTCCAATTTTGGTCTGTACAAGGCATTCGATGAGCTTGGAATAGGCTATGCCAAGACTGCTGTTGGAGACAAGTATGTGTACGAATATATGCAGCAGAACGGTTGCCGTATCGGCGGTGAGCAGTCCGGACACATCATTTTTTCAAAGTATGCATCCACAGGCGATGGTATTCTTACCAGTCTTAAGATGATGGAGGTCATGCTTGCCAGAAAGCAGAAGCTGAGTGAACTCTGTGATGGACTCACAATCTATCCACAGGTGCTTGAGAACGTGCGCGTAGCCGACAAGGCAGTGGCTCTTGCAAATCCTGATGTGCAGGCAGCGATTGAGCAGGTGACAGCAGAGCTTGGTGACACAGGCCGTATTTTGGTGCGTGAATCAGGTACAGAGCCTGTTATCCGCGTGATGGTTGAGGCTGAGAGCGAGGATATCTGCAGAAAGTATGTTGATATGGTGGTACATAAGCTGAAGTAGAGCTGAACAAATTAAATTGTATTTGAGGGGCAAATCCGCTATACTATTCATATGGTATAGCGGATTATTTTTTGGAGGCTTTTATGGCGAATACTTTGAATTTACCGGTTGGAATTGAAAATTTTGAGGAAATCCGACAACTGGGTTTCTATTATATTGACAAGACAAGGCTTATTGAGCAGCTCTTACAGGGTTGGGGAAAGGTGACTCTTTTTACTCGTCCACGCCGCTTTGGAAAAACTCTTAATATGAGCATGTTAAAAAGCTTCTTTGAGATAGGCACGGATAAGTCTTTATTTGACGGTTTATATATTTCAGGCAACAAAGAGCTTTGTGACGAGTATATGGGGAAGTATCCTGTCATTTTTCTGTCGCTCAAGGGTGTGGATGGTTTAGATTTTACTACTGCAAGACGTATGCTGTGTGCTATTTTAAAAAATGAGTTTGACAGACATTATTATTTGAAGACCAGTGATGCATTGACTGATGAGGACAGAACGCTGTTTATAAAGATGCTTCAGGGCAGTTATGATAATATTGAGGACAGTATACGTATGCTTTCAAAGCTGTTGTTTAAGCATTTTGGACAGAAGGCAGTTATCCTTATAGATGAGTACGATGTCCCTCTGGACAAGGCTTTTCAGAATGGTTATTACAAGGAGATGGTTTCTCTCATCAGAGGTCTTTTCGGTCAGGCGCTTAAGACCAATGAGTTTTTACAGTTTGCCGTGCTCACAGGCTGTCTTCGTATTTCAAAGGAGAGTATATTTACAGGGCTTAATAATTTCAAGGTCATGTCAATTACTGATTCAAGATTTGATGAGCAGTTTGGTTTTACTGATGGGGATGTAAGAAAGCTGCTGTCTGACTATGGAATGGATTCGCATTTTGATGAGATAAAGGAGTGGTATGACGGATATCATTTCGGCAGGGCTGATGTTTACTGTCCGTGGGATGTAATAAATCATGTCGACCATCTGCGTGATGACAGCGACGCAAAGCCACAGACATATTGGATTAACAGCAGCGGAAACAGTCTGGTGAGACGTCTTATCAACAGGGCTGATTCGTCTACGAAGGACGAGATTGAGCGTCTCATTGCCGGTGAGGCGATTGAGAAAGTCATCCGATTGGACCTGACCTACGATGAGATTGATAACAGTATCGATAATATTTGGAGTGTACTTTTTACAACAGGTTACCTCACAAAAATCGGTGAGGTGAAGCTGCCTGACAGTGAGAGCTATGCGTATAAGCTTGTCATTCCAAATAAGGAGGTACGAGAGGTATTTGTACTCCAGATTCAGGAATGGTTCAAGGCTGTTGTAGCTAATGAAAATGACACGATGAAGCTTTTATCCAGAGCTATCCTTGATAAGGATGAGCAGCAGATTGCAAGGCAGCTCAATATCGTGATGGGACGCATGATTAGCATACTGGACACCAAGGCACCTGATGATATGAAGGAGAATTTTTATCATGGACTGCTTCTTGGGCTGCTGCGGGGCAGCAATCCGGGCTGGCTTATCAAGTCTAATCGTGAGTCGGGTGATGGCTTCAGTGATATTTTAATCAAGCCGGAGGATCCTGATGCAGGTATCATCATTGAGGTGAAGTATGCGAAGGAGATTAAGGGGCTTGACGCAGCGTGTGATGCTGCTATGGCGCAGATTAAGGACAAGAGATATGATGAGGCTCTGCGTGATGAGGACAGATGTGATATTTTAGCCTATGGCATTGCTTTTTGCAGGAAGCGGTGCAGGGTGGTGGGAGAGAAGCTGTAAGCTCATCTCTCCTACACCACCATCCCCATTCCATCCAGCAGCCTTCTGTGCTCATTGCCGGAGGTCTTGATATAAATACGTGTGGTTTCTATATTGCTGTGTCCCAGCACATCTGCAAGCTTGGCTATATCGTTGGTCTGCTCATAGAAGCAGCGGGCAAACAGATGACGTATATTATGAGGATAGACCTTTGCGGAATCTATGCCGGCGGAGTCACAGAGCTTTTTCATGGAGTGCCAGATGTTGCTGCGGTCGAGTGGCTTTCCGCCTGCTGTTTTGAATACACAGCCGGAGAGAATGTCCTTGCTTTTACAGTAATTAAGCAGCGTATATATCAGCTTTTGTGGATATAGTATCTGACGTATTTTTCCCTTATTGGATATGGAGGTCATTCCGGTGTGCAGTGATTCGACTGTCACATATTTGAGTTCGCTTATTCGGATGCCTGTGCTTCCGAGTGTTTCTATTATCATGGCAAGCTGGGTACGGTTCTGTGTGAGGGCTGTTTTTATCAAGGTAGTGTAGTCCTGCATGCTCAGCTCATTTTGTATGGAGGTGAATGCGCAGTGCTGTGTGCGGAGCATTTTTATATGCAGCAGGTGTGCGTCCATCGTTCTGCAGAAATTGTTGGCGGCGGCTATGTATGAGTTGATGCTTGATGTGGTATATAGGTTTGAGGACTGCAGATGCTGCTTGTAGTTTATCAGAAGCTCCTGTGTGATAGGCTGTCCTTTTGCAAAGTCGCGCAGCTTTTTTACATCGCGTATATATTTTTCTATTGTTGATGACTTCTTTTCCTCATTTTGCAGTATTTTACGGTAGTCCTCCAGACTGTTATCGGTTATTATGAGTTGTTCTTTTGCTGTCATGTGGTGTTCCCTTTCTAAAATGTTTGGTATTTTTGCACATACTACTTTACAAAATATTTATATCTTGTAGTAAAATTTTATAAAACTTAATTTTTTTAATATAAACACTTGATTTTTGATGCTCAAAGGAGTATCTTAATTTCAGAAATAATGTTAAGCGAAATGAACGAGGGCGTTCCACCATAGATGGAGTGCCCTCTTTTTTAATAAACTAAGAAGTCCGGCATAAAACAAGAATATTCGAGTTTATATGTTGTGCAGCTGTTTAAACATTATTTGAAAATAACAATTCACTCAAGGGGATTGATGAACAGAAAGGATGTAAGATATGAGCGAACAGGAATATTTCAACGTAGCAGACATCTTTGGAGAGAACGTATTTAACGATGCAGTTATGCAGGAGCGTCTTCCAAAGAAGGTTTACAAGAAGCTCCATGAGGTTATGGACGAAGGAAAGGAGCTAGATCTCGAGACTGCTGATGTTATCGCACACGAGATGAAGGAATGGGCCATTGAGAAGGGTGCAACACACTATACACATTGGTTCCAGCCACTTACAGGCGTTACTGCTGAGAAGCATGATTCATTTATCACTTCTCCAATGCCAAACGGAAAAGTACTTATGAGCTTTTCAGGAAAAGAGTTAATAAAGGGTGAGCCGGATGCTTCATCTTTCCCATCAGGTGGTCTTCGTGCTACATTTGAGGCGAGAGGATATACAGCCTGGGATTGTACATCACCTGCATTTGTCAGACAGGACGCAGCAGGCGCAACACTTTGCATTCCAACAGCCTTCTGTTCATACACAGGCGAGGCTCTTGATCAGAAGACACCTCTTCTTAGATCAATGGAAGCAATTAACGATCAGGCACTGAGACTTCTTAGATTATTCGGAAATACAACATCAAAGAAGGTTACACCTTCTGTCGGACCTGAGCAGGAGTACTTCATCGTAGACCGTGAGA
The DNA here is from genome assembly GCF_052118705.1 of Agathobacter sp. LCP21S3_B2. NCBI lineage: Bacteria > Bacillati > Bacillota > Clostridia > Lachnospirales > Lachnospiraceae > Agathobacter > Agathobacter sp. LCP21S3_B2. The sequence goes on from NZ_JBQKGQ010000008.1 coordinate 95,231, forward strand.
AGTATTTACAGAGAAAGGATCTCATCTTCACAGGACGTACACTTTTCGGAGCTATGCCTCCAAAGGGACAGGAGATGGATGATCATTATTTCGGAGCTATCCGTGAGAGAATCGCAGCTTACATGAGAGATGTAAACAAGGAACTCTGGAAGCTTGGTGTTTCAGCTAAGACACAGCACAACGAGGTAGCACCTGCACAGCACGAGCTTGCACCTATCTATGCTGAGTGCAACGTAGCTGTTGACCACAACCAGCTCATCATGGAGACACTCAAGAAAGTGGCAGGCCGTCACGGACTCCAGTGCTTACTTCATGAGAAGCCATTCGCAGGAGTTAACGGTTCAGGAAAGCATGACAACTGGTCAATCACAACAGATGATGGTATCAACTTACTTGAGCCTGGCAAGACACCTCATGACAATGTACAGTTCTTACTTGTACTCACATGTATATTAAAGGCAATCGACGAGCATGCAGCACTTCTTCGTGCGGCAGCAGCAGATGTAGGAAACGATCACAGACTTGGAGCCAACGAGGCACCACCTGCAATCCTTTCTATCTACCTTGGAGACCAGCTCGGAGACGTATTGAACCAGCTTATCTCAACAGGTACAGCTACACACAGCTTAAAGGGTGAGAAGCTTGAGACAGGTGTTAAGACAATTCCTGATTTCATGAAGGATGCTACAGACCGTAACCGTACATCACCATTCGCATTCACAGGAAACAAGTTCGAGTTCCGTATGGTTGGTTCACAGGATTCTGTTGCACAGGCCAACATCGTGCTCAATACAATCGTTGCTGAGGCATTCTCAGACGCTTGTGATATACTTGAGAAGGCAGACAACTTTGAACTCGCTGTACATGATCTCATCAAGGATTACGCAGTAGAGCACCAGAGAATCGTATTCAACGGAAACGGATACTCAGATGAGTGGGTAGCTGAGGCAGAGAGACGTGGACTTCCAAACATCAAGTCTATGGTAGATGCAATTCCTGCATACGTTGCTCCTGAGTCAGTTGCAGCATTCGAGAAGTTCGGTGTATTTACAAAGACAGAGCTTGAGAGCCGTGCCGAGATTGAGTATGAGACATATGCAAAGACTATTAATATAGAAGCAAAGGCTATGATTGATATTGCCGGAAAGCAGATTATTCCTGCAGTTATCAAGTATGTTACATCACTTGCACAGTCAGTTAACTCAGTTAAGAGTGCAGTTGCTGATGCAGACGTATCTGTTCAGTCAGAGCTTCTTACAGAGAGCTCAGCTCTTCTCTCAGATGCACAGGTTGCACTTGCAAAGCTTAAGGATGAGACAGCAAAGGCCGGTGCTATGGAAGAGGGCAGAGAGCAGGCTGTTTACTACAGAGATGTTGTAAAGACTGCTATGGATGCTCTTCGTGCTCCGGTTGATGAGCTTGAGATGATTGTCGACAAAGAGATGTGGCCAATGCCATCATACGGCGATTTAATCTTCGAGGTTTAATCCTTGTGGTTTAAGGCCCAAAGTTTACGGAAAGCTGTTTAGAGCGGCATATATGATTTAATTTAACATAATAATAAAATGGAGACATTTTGCTGAACCACGAAGCTGTGGAAATTGGTGAAGTGTCTCTATTTTTTTATAAATTTTACTTTCGATAAAATGAGAAAATGAAAGAAAAAACAGGAAAGAGAGGACATAACTATGACAGAAGAGATTAGTGGAGTAATTTTCGGAGTCTGGTTCCTTATTGGAGCAGCATTGGTTTTCTGGATGCAGGCAGGTTTTGCTATGGTAGAAGCAGGTTTTACCAGAGCAAAGAATACCGGTAACATCCTTATGAAAAACCTCATGGATTTCTGTATTGGTACAGTTGTATTCATACTGATTGGTTTTTCACTTTTATTAGGTGAAGATGTTCTTGGTTTCATCGGTAAGCCGGGATTTGACATCTTTACATCTTACAAAGATTTTGACTGGTCAAACTTTGTATTCAACCTGGTTTTCTGTGCGACAACAGCAACTATCGTATCAGGAGCTATGGCTGAGAGAACAAAATTTATTTCCTACTGTATTTATTCAGGAGTTATTTCAGCACTTATTTACCCGATCGAGGCTCACTGGATCTGGGGCGGTGGCTGGCTTTCACAGATTGGCTTCCATGATTTCGCAGGTTCATGTGCCATCCACATGGTTGGTGGTATCAGTGCTCTTGTAGGAGCTGCAATTCTTGGACCTCGTATCGGAAAGTTTACAAAGGATAAAAACGGAAATATTACAAAGGTTAACGCTATTCCGGGTCATAACATTACAATCGGTGCACTCGGTGTATTCATTCTCTGGCTTGGCTGGTATGGATTCAACGGTGCAGCAGCAAAATCAGTAGAGCAGCTTGGTTCTATCTTTGTAACAACAACAATCGCACCTGCATTTGCAACATTAGTTTGTATGATTTTCACATGGCTCAAATATGGCAAGCCTGATGTGTCAATGTGTCTGAATGCTTCACTTGCAGGACTTGTAGCTATCACAGCAGGCTGTGATGTAACAGATGCACTCGGTGCTATCATTATCGGTTCTGTAGCAGGACTTCTTGTCTGCTTCGGTGTATGGTTACTTGACTATGTGCTTCATATCGACGATCCTGTAGGTGCTGTCGCAGTACATATGATGAATGGTATCTGGGGAACAATCGCTGTTGGTCTTTTTGCCACAAACAGTGCTCCTGGATATTCAATTGCTGATTCAAAGGGTGACGAGCTCGTAGGACTTTTCTACGGCGGTGGATTTAAGCTTTTAGGACTCCAGCTCACAGGATTTGTTTCTGTTGCAGCATGGACAGTAGTTACTATTACAATCGTATTCCTTGTTATCAAGGCTACATTGGGACTTAGAGTGTCAGAGGAAGAGGAAATCGTAGGACTTGACCCAACAGAGCATGGTCTTCCATCAGCATATGCAGGATTTGCTATCATGGATGTATCAGGTGATGTTATGGATGTCAATGAAAATACAGACCTTGGTTCTTCAGAGTATGCAACAGCTTCTCAGGCAAAGAAGGATGCAGCAGTGCCTGTTGTAAATGCAACAACACCGGCTTCAGCAAGCGGTATCCACAAGGTTGTTATTATTTCAAAGCTTACAAAGTACGACAAGCTTCGTAAGGCTATGAATGACTTAGGTGTAACAGGAATGACAGTGACACAGGTTATGGGCTGTGGTATCCAGAAGGGTGCCGGCGAGAAATACCGTGGAGCTGAGCTTGATGCGACATTACTTCCAAAGGTTAAGGTTGAGGTAATCGTTGGCAAGATTCCGGTAGAAAAGGTTATTGAGACTGCTAAGAAGACTCTCTACACCGGACATATCGGAGATGGCAAGATCTTCGTTTACGACGTGGCACAGGTTGTCAAGGTTCGTACAGGCGAGGAAGGAATTGAGGCATTACAGGATGTAGAGTAATGCAAATTATTATCTAATCCCCTTAGCATATATACATCAACAAAAACCCCCGAGGATATGATCCTTGGGGGTTTTGCTTTTGTGAAGTTGTATTATATGATATGAGGGTCAAAAGGTATTTTGCTCCTCATTTATGATTAATGAGTAGCACCGGAATTGGAACCGCCAGTGCCAATACCAGAACCGGAACTACCGGCTACAGAACCGCCAGTGCCAGTACCGGAGCCGCCAGTACCAGAACCGGAACCACCAGAACTAGCACCTGAGCCAGCACCGGTACCAGTTTCGGCTCCACCTGTCTGTGCTCCAGCCGCAGTGCCGTCAGTACTGCCCGGTGTCGCACCGGAATTGGTAGGATCCGTGGTGGTTGGTGAGCTGTTAATCAGCGATGTTGCATCATGTAATGTACATACAGTATTCATGAACGTATCATCTGCCATGAATTCATACTCAGGGCTGCCTGATACAGCGCCTGTTATAAATACCTTTGATGTTTTATTCGGACAATATGGACTGGCAATAGCTCCCGAATCTGCACAAATTTCAAGTGAAATATGGTGGTCGCAGTTGTCTGTCGGTACAGTGTCCTTATCGAAATATTCTGTTGTCAGCATTGATCCTCGTGGATCATTGTCACATATTCCTACTAAAGGAAGAAGTCCTGTTTTGCTGCATACCGTGGCATTTGTTATGCCATCCGGCTGTACAAAGTCTTTGGCTTCAAGTCCGTCATGGATTCTGCTCATGGCATTCTTCCATATATTCTTAGGGTAGGATGTGAGCTTGCCGGACTGTTTTGAGTTGTCATCATAGCCGCCCCATACGACACATGTGTAGTATGGTGTGTATCCTGCCCACAGGCAGTCGCGGTTGCTTGTTGTGGTACCGGATTTACCTGCCTGGGCTATCTGGCTGTCAAAGCGCGCCAGCTTTCCGGTTCCGTTTGTCAGAACATCCTTCATGGCATCTGTAAGAAGCCATGCTGTAGTATCTTTGATTACAGTACGTGAGTCCTGTGTATCAGTTTTGTCAAGTAATACATTGCCATCGTGGTCAAGAACCTGAGTGTAGAACTTTGGCTCTAAATATACTCCGCCGTTGGCTATAGTAGCATATGCACCTGTGAGCTCAAGGTTTGTGACACCCTTTGTTAGACCGCCTAGCGCCAGTGACAGGTTTTTGTCGGAATCGGTGAGAGTTGAAATACCGAAATCCTCTGCATATTTGTAACCGAGCTCAACCCCGATATCCTGTAAGGTTTTGACTGTTACAATATTGATGGACTTTGTTATTGCCCATCGGATGGAGGTAAAACCTCCGAAGGATTTGTCATAGTTGTTGAAGGTTTTTGAACCTACAGTAAATGGTGCATCATCCTGCACGGATGCAAGGGTTTTGCCACCTGCATCAAGAGCGGCAGCATAGCAGCCGATTATCTTGAATGTAGAGCCGGGCTGTCTACATGTATCTGTAGCCCTGTTCCATGTCCTGTTGCCGGATTTGTCACCTCGTCCTCCTACCAGAGCCTTTACCTCGCCGGTGCTCTGGTCTATGACTGTCATGGCAACCTGTGGCTCCAGTGTGATATTGACAGCTTCTGAGCCCTCCACAATGGAATCGCCCGCCTCAAGTACATCCTGCTCGTACTGTGCAATAGCTGCATTACATTCATCAGGGCTTGAGTAGTTGATGCTGAAATCATCATTGTTGGTTTTCTTCTTATAAAAAGAGAGCATGGTCTGGTTCGTGTAGGTCTTGAATGAACCGTCTGACTTTTTGACCTCGAAGGAAAGCTGGAACGAATACTTTGCATCGGATGGATAGTTGGACGGATTATTTGCCTCCTCATCACATATGGTCTGCATAGCAAGGTCCTGTGTCGATTTGATGGTCAGTCCACCCTGATAAATGAGCTTGTAGGCTTCTGTATCGGTGTAGCCGGCCTCCTTAAGGTCATCATGCACGTTTTCAATGAGAGCATCAATAAAGTAAGAGTTGACAGAACCGGAGCTGTTTGTGTTGTACTCGGCAATCCTTGTGTAGACATTATCTGCCATGGCCTCATCATACTCGGCTTTAGAGATGTATCCCTGGTCCTTCATGTTATTCAGCACCTTTTCACGCCTTTTGGCATTTTTGTCAGGGTGCGTAATAGGATTGTAGCCGGAAGGATTCTGCGTGATTCCGGCAATTACAGCCGATTCAGACAATGTAAGCTCAGAAACATCCTTGTTAAAATATCTCTTTGATGCGGCCTCAACACCGAGAGTGTTAGCTCCCAGATTAACCGAATTCATGTAGTTCTCAAGAATCCAGTTCTTGTCATTGACCTTCTTCTCAAGCTCAAGCGCAAGATACTGTTCCTGAATCTTACGCTGTAGCTTTTCGACAAAAGATGTCTCGCTTGTCCAGCTTGTCAGCACGTTGTTTTTGATGAGCTGCTGGGTTATGGTACTGGCGCCCTCAGTGAAGCTGCCTTTGGACAATCCTGAAAGAAATGCCCTTCCGATACCATGCAGGTCGATGCCATTATGCTTGTAGAACCGTTCGTCCTCAATGGCAACAAATGCATGCTGCAAGTCCAATGGAATCTCATCAATAGTAACATACTGTCTGTTTGCCCCCTGACCTACAAGAGTGGCGGTTTCTTCCCCATTTGCTGCCAAAACGGTGGTAGAGTAGCCGGTGGGAGTGACGTCAATCTTTGAAATATCAGGCGCGGAGCTGATAATTCCGTTCATGATGCCGATACCCGAGCTTATGCCGGCTGCGCCTGCGACAATGACAACAATCAGAAATACTTTGAGGACAATAATTTTTGTTTTATTTAATAGCTTTGTCTTTTTTGAGTCGTATTTCCGGAGGTGGAGCATTGTAGCATTTTTGCCGTAATTCATATATAGGCCTCCTTATCATTATAAAGATTTGAAATCTTATTTGTTGAAGTGTATAAGACACACTTAAAATAATTATACCAAACTTATATGCCAAATGCAATTTACATATTTACTTTGGTAGTATATAATAAAATTCAGTAACTATTCAGAAACATTGAGGACAAGAAAAGCTGATGCGTCATGCTTGCATGTAAGCAGCAGGTTTTCTTGTTCTCAAGGTGGCTCGAATAGAGCCACCCCCCCCCACACATATGAGCAAAATTAGCTGCGTAGCAGCGAGAAAGCACGAGTATCGTGCGGTTTTGCGAATGTGCGTGGGGTGGTTATGAATAGTTACAATCCGGTAAAACAAACAGATTACACAGTATCAAGATACAGTAGGAATTGCATATGTCTAAGAACAGTGATGGCCGCCTTTATGTATACAGGGGAGGCCAGGGTGAAATAATAGAGAAAAAATCAAGATTCATAGCAACGGTGAAGCCGGTTAAATCTGAGGAAGAGGCCGTAAGCTTTATCAATGAAACAAAAAAGAAATACTGGGATGCCAGACACAACTGCAGCGCATTTGTGATAGGTAAGAGACAGGAGCTGACACGATGCTCGGATGATGGCGAGCCGGCAGGCACAGCAGGACGTCCTATGCTCGATGTTCTCCTTAAGGAAGACATCCACGATGCAGCAGTTGTTGTGACCCGGTATTTTGGCGGAGTGCTGCTTGGTACAGGTGGACTGGTGCGTGCGTACCAGCAGGCCACTAAACAGGGGCTTTTGGCCAGTGATATAATAGAGAAACAGGACGGCAGCATTCTGCTTATCCGGACAGACTATACCGGAATAGGTAAGCTTCAGTATCTGTTTGCCCGGGAAAAAATCACAGTGATAGATACTGAGTATGCTGCAGATGTACTCGTAAAAGCCGTTATCCCGGAAGCTGACAGGGAGCGTATCGAAAAAATAATAACAGAGCAGACCAATGGCACAGCAAAGCAGGAATGGGGCGATGAGGTGACATTTGCTGAACATGATGGTGAGGTATTGTTGTTCGAAGAATAAACAGGTTCTGAATAGGTGTTGAAATAATTAAAAAAATGGTGTTGAAATAATTAAAAAAATGCTTGACACCATGTGGTCATATGTGTATAATATCATTTGTTGAGACAACATATTGGCCCATCGCCAAATGGTAAGGCAACGGACTCTGACTCCGTCATTTCAAGGTTCGAATCCTTGTGGGCCAGCTAGATTAAAGAGAACTTCATGAGAAGTTCTCTTTTTGCATTATAAAGATAGCTGTTTGAATCATCTTGAGAACAGTAACATCGGTTTTGGATAGTCACGCAAAAATAAAATATAAGTTGTGAAATAACGAGATTTGATATAAAATAAAAACGTATATGGTCTACATAGGTATAGAAAGGATGGTGTGACATGGACAAGAATTTTATAAGAATACTCAATTTAATAGAAGAGCTTGGCTCTAAAAAAAAGACACCAATTACTATACAGGAATATCAGGATATCATAAACAAAAGCTCAAATCTTTGGATGTCCAATGGGGTAGATGAGGCATTTAGATACATCAGAAGCTATTTTAATTTTATTGACTAGAGGAATATGTTATGGCTTATTCATTTGACAGCAGAATACGTTACAGCGAGGTGGATGCAGCGTGCAGGCTGAGTCTTACCGGACTTACAAACTATTTTCAGGACTGCAGTGTATTTCATTCGCAGTCTCATGATGTGGGAATCAGGTTTTTGGCAGACAATCATATAGCGTGGGTGCTTTCATCCTGGCAGATATGCATAAACAAGCTGCCTTTACTCAATGAGCAGGTGAGGATATCCACATGGGCATACGGCATGAAGGCTTTTTATGGATATAGGAATTTTAAAATGGAGGATGCAGACGGCAATTTACTTGCTTACGCTAACTCCGTGTGGGTGCTTGTAAATACGCAGACCGGAAGACCGGTAAAGGTGCCGCAGGAGTTTGCGGATACATATGGACTTGAGCCACAGCTTGAGATGGATTGCGCTAAGCGTAAGATTCAAATTCCTGATGATATGAAGCAAAATGGTGAGATAGTAGTTCCACAGTTTTTTATAGACAGCAATCAGCATATGAATAATGAAAAATACATTATGCTGGCACAGCAGCAGTTACCTGCCGGCTTTGAAATATCAGAGCTTCGTGTGGAGTACAGGAAAGAGGCAAAGCTTGGAGATACTATTATATCGTTTGTCAAAGCTGCCGATGAGCAGGTGACGGTGGTGCTGGCGGATGAGGATAAAAGACCATATGCGGTGGTGAAGTTTTTGAGAAAGCCGGTGCCGGATAAAAAGTAATAATTTCGTTATATTTAGTGATATTTAGAGCGAAAAAATCAATACAGAAAGGACGGAAAAACATGAAATTAGGAGAATATCAGGAGCTTATATATGCAAAAAAGGTGGATTTTGGCATATATTTATCCCCATCCATGAGTTCAGAGGAGAGAGTTCTGCTCCCTGCGAAACAAATCCCGGAGGGTGCAAAGCCCGGGGATGAGCTGAGAGTTTTTGTATACAAGGATTCGAAGGACAGGCTTATTGCCACGACGAATGAGCCGAAGCTGACAATCGGAGGGCTTGCAGTGCTTACGGTCAAGGAAGTGACCAAAATCGGAGCTTTCCTTGACTGGGGACTCGAAAAGGACTTATTCCTTCCATATAAGGAGATGGTCAGAAAGGTGAGCGCCGGTGATGAGATACTTGTCACATTATACATAGACAAAAGCCAGAGACTCTGTGCTACCACAAAGGGCATTTACCATAAGCTGAGCACAGATTCACCATACAAAAAGGATGATATGGTTTCGGGTCGTGTGTATGATTTCAGCGACAATTTCGGTACATTTATCGCTGTTGATGACAAATACTCAGCAAAGATACCGGTTTTTGAGAATGCCGCTTATCTGAAGCTTGGAGATGTGATAGAGGCAAAGGTTACTGATGTCAAGGCGGATGGCAAGCTGGATCTGACAATGAGGGAAAAGGCATATATCCAGATGGATTCCGACTCTGAAAAGATTCTCGAGCTGCTTGATTCATACGCAGGTGTGCTTCCGTTTTCAGAGAAGGCAAGCCCGGAGGTAATTAAGAGAGAAACAGGACTCAGCAAAAACGCATTTAAGCGTGCCGTCGGACATTTATATAAAGAAAGAAAGATTGATCTCACAGACGGTAAAATCCGGCTGAAGAAATAGTCTTTTAATAATTTATTAACAGGAAAGAAGGAAAATGACATGAAAAACGTTATCAGTACAGACAAGGCACCGGCAGCAATCGGACCATACTCACAGGCTATCGAGGTAAATGGTATAGTATATACTTCTGGAGTGATTCCGGTAGTGCCGGAGACAGGTGAAATTCCTGAGGGTTCACAGGCACAGGCAAAGCAGGCGTTTACTAACCTGTCACATCTGCTTGAAGCAGCTGGAACAAGCATGGATAATGTGGTAAAGACTACAGTTTTCATCAAGGAAATGAATGATTTTGGTGCAATCAATGAGGTATATGCCACATTTTTTAACGGAGCATACCCTGCAAGAAGCTGTGTTGAGGTTGCAAGACTTCCAAAGGATGTAATGCTTGAGGTTGAGGCTATTGCCACAAAATAATAGCTGCGTTATTTACATTTAGCTGTGTGAAGTAGCGCTCAAGCGGTATAAATAAAGCAGGAGCCGTCATGAAATGTTTCATGACGGCTCCTGCTTTTGTGAACCGCACAACAGTAATAGCAGTTACATATATGTGCTGTGATGATGGGCATATTGATATATTATACTGATATGTCGATATTGCCACCGAGATAAGGTGTAACAGAATTTTCCATCATCTTTATAGTACCCTGTGCCATTGTGTTGTTAAGGTCGATTGCATTGTCGAGCATCTTGATGCTGACATCCTGCACGTAAGTGCCGGAAACAGATTGAGAGACTGCTGATAATGCGGAATTTACTGTACTTGACTGCATAGTAATCCCTCCTGTGAAAATGTTACATAAGTGTTTTATGGAACTAATGTCCTATGTACTGTTATAATATCACGATTTTCTTAAGAAAACAATAAGAAAATGTTGACATATATATGTTGCTTTGTTATAATGACAAAGTAATATTTGTAACAAATTCGTAATAATTGTTACAGGTTCACACAGCGGAGGGTAAAATGAAAGTAAATTATGTGAAACTCACAGCCGGAGTACTTACAGGCTTTATGGCTCTCTCATCAGTGCCATACGCAGTATATGCGGCTGGACCTACTGCAGGAGTAGCTAGTTATACATCAGATATCGTTGGTTCATCCAACACTCTTACAGCCGGTGTTACATCAATGTTAACAGACATCATGTTAAAAGGAGATCAGACATCAGAGACTGCAACAGATGTTGCGGCAACAGAGGCTGAGCCTGTTAAGTCAGCATATGCTGATACAGCAGTTGCACAGGTTAATGACAGTGTCAATATCCGTGCAAACGCAGATGAGAACAGTGATGTACTTGGAAAGCTCTATAACAATGGAGTTGGTACAGTCCTTGAGACAACAGACAATGGCTGGTACAAGATTCAGTCAGGATCTGTTACAGGATATGTGAAAAGTGAATATGTGGTTGTCGGTGATGATGCACTTGTTCAGAGCGTAGGACGTCGCGTGGCAAAGGTTAATACAGAAACATTAAAGGTTAGAACTTCAACTTCAACAGATTCAGCGGTTCTTGGACTTGTTTCAGGAGAGGATGACCTTACAGTTGTAGATGAGGCTACAGAAGGATGGGTAGGAGTATCTACCGCAGATGGTACAGGTTATGTATCATCAGATTATGTGACACTCAACACTGAGTTCACATATGCTGAGTCAAAGGAAGAGGAAGCAGCAAGACTTGCCAAGGAAGAGGCTGAGCGTCAGGCGGCTGCAGAGGCAGCAAAGAAGGCAGAAGAGGCTAAAAAGGCTGAGGAAGCCAAGGCCGCAGCTAAGGCAGCAAAGAAAGCCGCTAAGTCTTCAGAGAGCTCATCAAGCAGTTCATCAAGCAATAGCTCATCTGAGAAGAGCTACAGTGCACCAAGCGGTTCGAACGGACAGGCTGTTGTAAATTATGCATCACAGTTCGTTGGCAATCCTTATGTTTATGGTGGATCAAGCCTTACAAACGGAACAGATTGTTCAGGTTTTGTAATGTCAGTATATGCAAAGTTTGGAATAAGTCTTCCACACAGCTCATCAGCTATGAGAAGCGTAGGCTATGGCGTAAGCACAAGCGATATGCAGCCTGGCGATATCATTTGCTATAGTGGACATGTTGCTATTTACTGTGGTGGAAACACTATTGTACATGCAAGTAATCCATCAGATGGTATCAAATATACATCACCGGCTAATTACAAGTCTATCATTACAGTAAGAAGAATTTTCTAGTCGGAAGAATTAAATATGGTCAATTACAGCTCCCATCTCACAGAGATGGGAGTTTTTTTCATGAATGAATTTTTGATGATTTAGCAACATGCACAAAAATATGGTGCCTGTTAGCAGCCTCAAACCTGAATTGGGGATAAATGTTGATAACTATCCACATTAGCAGGTTTTAAAGTGCCTTAAAAATGAGTTATGCACGGACTTATAAACATTATCCACATTTTTAAACATTATTTAATGTGAAAAAAAGAACAATTGTTTTGTAAAGTTGTGATAAAGTTACACGAAAAAAGAAAAAAATCATAAAAAATATTGACATTTTAATTGTGAAAAACAAATGTGAATATGTGTGGAATTGTCGGATAACTTTTAAAGGTGTTGATTAAACGAAGTGTCTTTGTTATACTTTTGGTATGGTTAAGAAAATAGATATAGCAGGAATACAACTTGATAATTATACAACTCGTGAAATGCTCATACGGATAGACAGATGTATTGCGGAGAAGAGCTTTACTACTATTGAGGAAGTGAATATGAAGACACTTGAGCTGGTTGCATCTGACGAGGAAGTGAAGCAGGCTTTGGAGCTGTTTGATTATACGGTGATTGCCGATGAGGGGATCCTTAAGGCTGCTTCGGCGGATACTCTTCAGCGAAGGCATGAGATAGAGGAGCATGATTTTTTCTATGAGCTTTTCAAGAGGCTTGATAGAAATCACAAAACAGTTTTTGTACTTGGGGATTCTCAGGCTGCTGTTGATGAGGCAGAAGAATTTCTTAAGGCGCTGTTTGACCGGCTTGAGATTGTTGGAAAGGGTGTTTTTGACGAGACCAATGGGACTGACGAGGGGGTTGTCAACGAGATAAATATTGCAACTCCTGAGGTTGTACTTTCTTTTTTACCGTCACCTGTACAGGAAAAGTTCTTTTTTAGGAATAAAGATAAAATATCCACCATTCTGTGGTATGGAATTGGAAGTGGCAAGTTTTTGGCAAAAAGAACCGGAATTATTGGAAAAATAAGAAAAATGCTTGATGTGAGACGACTGACACGCATTATTGACAGCTATGAAAAACGTGATGTATAGTTAATTCGTATAACATTGAAAGAAAAAATAAGAGAAAATGTGTAAAAATTGTACATTTCCTCTTTATTTTTTTGTGCGAATGTATTAAAATAATAGAAAGTATTTATGCAATTAGTAAAAAGTAGCTGTGAGGGTAATGCACAGTTACCAAAAAGGGGAGAAGGAGAACGACTATGATTTCCAATCAGATACTTCAGAATACAATTGATGGCCTTAAAGGAATTACCAGAACGGATCTTTGTGTGATAGATGTTGAGGGTAAGATTCTTGCCGCGACTTTTCCTAATGCGGAGGCGTTCATAGAGCCGGCACAGGCGTTTGTTACTTCACCGGCAGACAGTCAGGTTATAAACGGATGTCAGTTTTTTAAGGTTTTTGATGATCACCAGCTGGAATATGTTTTATTGGCATATGGTGACAGCGAAGATGTATATATGATAGGAAAGATTGCAAGCTTCCAGATCCAGAATCTTCTGGTGGCATACAAGGAAAGATTTGATAAGGACAACTTTATCAAAAATCTTTTGCTTGATAATCTTCTTTTGGTTGATATATATAACCGCGCAAAGAAGCTTCATATTGATATTGAAGTGAGACGTGTGGTGTTTATTGTTGAGACAAACAGAGAGAAGGACGGCAATGAGCTTGAAAAGATCAGAAGTCTTTTTGGCGGCAAATCAAAGGATTTTGTCACAGCCGTTGATGAAAAGAATATAATTGTAGTGAAGGAACTGGCAGAAAATGAGACTTATGATGATCTCAGAAAGACAGCCGAGGTCATATTAAATCTGTTTAGGGCTGAAGCAGACGGGGTTCATATTGCATATGGTACTGTTATTAATGAATTAAAAGAGGTATCGCGATCATACAAAGAGGCCAGAATGGCTCTCGATGTTGGCAAAATCTTCTTTGAGGAGAGGAATATCATTGCATATTCACAGCTTGGAATAGGACGACTGATATATCAGCTTCCGATTCCTCTTTGTAAGATGTTTATCAAAGAGATTTTTGATGGCAAATCACCGGATGATTTTGATGAAGAGATTTTATCCACTATAAATAAATTCTTTGAGAATAGCCTTAATGTGTCTGAGACTTCAAGACAGCTATACATACACAGAAACACACTTGTATATAGATTGGACAAGCTTCAGAAAAGCACAGGGCTTGACCTTAGAGTGTTTGAGGATGCCATCACATTTAAGATTGCCCTTATGGTAGTCAAATACATGAAGTATATGGAATCAATGGACTATTAAGGAGAAAGTAATGATTAAACTTGAACATGTCAGCAAGGCATATTCTGCAGGTGTACCTGCTCTCAACGATGTCAATCTGGAGATTGATGACGGAGAGTTTGTTTTTGTATGCGGAGACAGTGGATCCGGTAAATCCACTCTGATTAAGCTGCTTTTGAAGGAGCTTGAACCCACAGACGGAACAATTACTGTTGACGGAAGGAATCTGGCACATATAAGGCGTAGACAGATTCCGAAATACAGAAGAAATATCGGAGTTGTATTTCAGGACTTTAGATTATTAAAGGATAGAAATGTTTATGAGAATGTGGCTTTTGCGCTTAAGGTTATAGGTGCTTCTACAGTCACCATTAAGAAAAAGGTCCCTAAAATGCTTTCAATGGTTGGACTGGCTGCAAAGTATAAGTCAAAACCAAAGGAGCTTTCAGGAGGAGAGCAGCAGAGGGTTGCGATTGCAAGGGCTTTGGTAAATGAGCCGAATTTCCTTCTTGCAGATGAGCCTACGGGTAATCTCGACAACAATAATGCGTGGGAGATTATGAAGCTGCTTGAGGAAATTAATGAGAAGGGCACAACTGTTATCGTTGTCACACATAATCTTGAGATTGTTAAGGTTATGAAAAAGCGTGTCATCACTATAAAGAAGGGACTTGTTGTGGCAGACAGCAAGGATGGTGATAGTGATGAGGATTAATACATTAGCTTATTCAATTAAACAGGGCTTTAAAAATATTTTTAGAAATAAAATGTTCTCGCTGGCATCTATAGCTACCATGGCAGCATGTATTTTTATGTTTGGACTATTTTATATTGTTGTGACTAACTTTTCAAGCATGGTCAAAACTGCAGAAAAGGGAGTTGCTGTAACAGTATTCTTTAATGAAGGCACCACGGAGGATGTAATCAATGCGGACAAGGCTCAGATTGAGAAGAGAGCTGAGGTCAGCAAGGTGGATTATCAGTCAGCAGAAGATGCCTGGAGTAATTATCAGAAGGAATACTTTGAGGGCTATGATGATGCAGCAGCTTCATTTGGTGATGACAACCCTCTTAGCAATTCTGCAAATCTGCAGGTTTATTTGAGCGATGTCTCTATGCAGCAGACTCTTGTGAACTATATCAAGGGACTTGAGGGAGTCAGAAAGGTAAACCAGTCGCAGGATGTGGCCAATACACTGACTGATTTAAATAAGCTTATCAGTTATGTATCAGGAGGTATCATTCTGATTCTTTTGTGTGTTGCGATATTCCTTATAAGCAATACAGTGACTACAGGTATTGCGGTCAGGCGAGAGGAGATAGCCATCATGAAGCTTATCGGAGCAACCGATTTTCTTGTCAGGTCTCCGTTTGTGGTAGAGGGTATTCTTATCGGACTTATTGGCTCGGCTATTCCGCTTGGCCTGCTTAATGTCATGTATGGAAAGATTTGTACATATATTGCTAGTAAGTTCAGTTTTATAGGAAATATGATGACATTTATTCCGACAAAGGAGATTTTCTCTACACTTGTACCGATAGCACTTATATTAGGTGTTGGAATTGGTTTCCTGGGAAGCCGATTCACAATTCGGAAACATTTAAGAGTATAATAATAATTATGACAGTCTGGCTCCGATCGGAGACAGGCTGTTTTAAGTTCAAATATAGTATAGAGAGGACAGGACTGAAATGGACAATTCAAACAACAGGGATGCCAATCCTTATGTGCAGAGAGTAAATGCACCTGATGGTGGAGCTGATGATTTAAGAGAAAATTACACGGAAAATTATGCAGGCGTTGGTTGCAACGACTTGGGATGTGATAATAATTCAGATATGAGTGGTAAAAAGCCTCATAGAATGGCGGTTAAAAAAGGCTTCGTTGTGGGAATTGCAACCGGTATTGCAACGACTCTTGTGCTTGGGTTTATAGTGCTCTTTGCATACACAATGATTACAGGCAGGAGCGTGCATACCGTTGCAAAGAGTGCGAATGTGCTTGACGACAAGACGGTGCAGAAAATCGATGAGCTTGCGAACTACATAGACGAGTGCTACTATAAGGATTACGATAAGGACGATTTGGAGAACGGTCTGCTGCATGGTGTGATGGAGGGATTAAATGACCCTTATTCGGTTTATTATACTGCGGATGAATATAAGGAGCTGCAGATTAGTACGACAGGCACGTATTATGGAATCGGAGCTGCGTTAAAGCAGGATCCGGATACAAAGCAGGTGACCGTTTCAAAGGTATACAGCGGAACACCTTCGGAGGAAGCGGGGCTTAAAAAGGATGATGAGATAGTATCTGTTGACGGTGTCGAGGCAATATCCGAGGATCTGACAAAGCTTGTTACCAAAATCAGAGGTAAGGAGGGCACGAAAGTTACGCTTAAAATCAGGCGTGGCGAGGAGACTGACCCATTTACTGTTGAGGTGGAGCGTAAAAATGTTGAGCTGCCATCAGTGGACAGCAAGCTGCTTGACAATGGAGTGGGATATATCCAGGTCAGCGAGTTTCAGACAAACACGGCAAGTCAGTTTGAGGATGCACTTAACGGACTTACAAATCAGGGTATGAAGGGCCTTATAGTGGATTTGCGTGCTAATCCGGGAGGACTACTTACCGCAGTGACAGAAATGGTTGACAGACTGCTTCCGGCTGAATCGGTTGGCACGCTTCCGGCAGGAACCGTCGTGTATACAAAGGATAAAAACGGAAATGTCAAGACCTTTGGCGATGACGATGGTAAACAGATTGACTGTCCTATCGTAGTGTTAGTCGATGAAAACAGCGCAAGTGCGTCTGAAATTTTTGCGGGAGCCATGAAGGATTATAATGAGGATGGTTATATTGATGCCACACTTGTAGGCAAAAAGACATTTGGAAAGGGAATTGTACAGACTATCTACAATCTTTCCGATGGCGATGCTGTAAAGATTACCACATCGAAGTACTACACACCAAACGGCCACAATATCCACAAAAAGGGTATCGAGCCTGACGTAGAGGTTGATTATGAATACACAGGAGACACAAATGCAGACTATGACATGCAGTATGATGTGCAGCTTCAGAAAGCGATTGAGGTAATGAATGAAAAGCTTAAATAAGATTGCATTTTTTCTAATGCTGTGCTGGATGGTTGTCATATTCATGTTTTCAGCGGAGCATGACACCGAGTCATCTGAGCTCAGCGGCAGTGTCAGCTATCGCATAGTTTCAGTGATCAATACCATTACCGCAAGCCACTGGGATGAGAAGGAGCTGCTCGATAAGGCAGAGCTTATAGATTATCCGGTGAGAAAATGTGCCCACATGAGTGAGTATGCCATTCTCACATTGCTTGGATTTGTGACATTTTCGTTCTTGCATGGCAGAAGAAGATTTTTGATTCCGATAACCATGACATTCCTATATGCCTGCACAGATGAAATCCATCAGCTGTTCGTGCCCGGCCGGGCCGGCAGATTCACGGACGTACTGATTGATACCACAGGCGGTATAATTATGCTGCTATTTATTGCGCTTGTTACACATGTAGCGCGTAAGAGGCATACAGCAGGCACTGCAAAACCGAAAATATGAAAACATGAAGACACGAAGAGAAGTGGGCTGTAATCGTTGTCGGTCACACTGTTAGGTGTGAACAGTAACAGTCATGATAACAAGCGTGATGGCAAGCATGATTATAAGTGCCAAATTTAGTTGCAGTTTCTTAGTTTAATCTGTATAATAAAAATAATGACGCTGGTTAGAGGATGCATGGCTGACTTAATATATATATTTAATTCCTGTCACAACCAGCTTCCCGCCCCGTAAACCCAGGTTTACGGCCGGCACATAGCATGTTCCGAAGAAAAATATGAACTGCCACGGGGTTCCATTAATTATATGAATGAAACAAAGTGAAGATAAAAAATCACTATCCGAAAAAAATCCCGTGGCTGACTTCATATTTTTCAGAGGAATATACTGTGTGCTGGCCGCACCCCACAGCATGAATGCGGGAAGCGTCATCCAAAAGATGGCTGCGGTGCATACGGTAAAACTAAAAGCGGCCAACAAAAAATGCAAAGAAAGAGGTGATTCTGTGGTAGAGTTGGATAATTTCAAGTCCACGCTCCAAGGCTACAAAGCCCCACTACAGGAAGTGAGGGATTCACTTTGACCTGGCTAATAAAGAAGAAAAAATCCAGGAATTAGAGCGAGAAATGGAGGCTCCTGACTTCTGGGATGACCCGGAGAAGTCACAGAGCAAGATGAAAGAGCTTAAGAGTATGAAGGATGATGTAGCTACATACGCAAAGCTCAAGGAACAGTACGAAGATATAGAGACGATGATTGAGATGGGCTATGAGGAGAACGATGAGTCACTCATACCTGAGATACAGCAGATGCTTGATGATTTTGAGAGTACATATGACGGTATCAGAATGAAGACTCTTTTGTCGGGTGAATATGATAAATGCAATGCTATTTTGAGGCTCAATGCAGGCGCCGGTGGAACGGAGTCGTGTGACTGGGCAGCCATGCTGTTTCGTATGTATTCGAAATGGGCTGATAAAAAGGGCTTTACCCTTGAGGTGCTCGATTCACTTGATGGCGATGAGGCAGGTATCAAGTCCATTACTTTTCAGGTAAACGGAGAGAATGCATATGGATATCTGAAGTCGGAAAAGGGCGTACACAGGCTTGTACGTATTTCACCGTTTAATGCAGCAGGAAAAAGACAGACCTCATTTGTATCCTGTGATGTTATGCCGGATATAGAGGAGGATCTTGACATTGAAGTAAAGGATGAGGATATCAGAATTGATACCTACCGTTCAAGTGGAGCAGGTGGACAGCATATCAATAAAACATCATCAGCTATCCGTATCACACATTTTCCATCAGGAATTGTGGTACAGTGTCAGAATGAGCGTTCACAGCATATGAACAAGGACAAAGCCATGCAGATGTTAAAGGCAAAGCTGTATCTTTTGAAGCAGGAAGAAAATGCTGCAAAGGAGGCAGGTATCAGGGGCGAGGTCAAGGAAATTGGCTGGGGAAGCCAGATTCGCTCATATGTGCTTCAGCCGTATACTATGGTCAAGGATCACCGGACAGGTGTGGAGACTGGCAATGCGGATGCAGTGCTTGACGGCAGTATAGACATATTCATCAACGGCTATCTGAAATGGATGGCTACAGGGGCAGACTAAGTCTTTTAATGAACATCAACTAATAGGTTGCAATACTACGATCTTTGTGTTAAAATCTTTGAGTCAAGGACAAATGTCGGTGTGTGACAAACACACCGGCCATTTTGGAGGTAACTAAATGGCGGAGAAATCAAACTACTTCGTTTTACGGGCAAAGGCTGTACCGGAGGTGCTGCTTAAAGTAGTTGAGGCAAAGAGACTGCTGGATTCGGGCAAGATTGAATCTGTGCAGGAGGCAACAGATGCTGTTGGCATAAGCAGAAGCTCCTTTTACAAATATAAGGATGATATTTTTCCTTTTTATGAGGGGCGCAAAGGAAAGACAGTGAACCTTGTCATTCAGATGGATGACGAGCAGGGCATACTTTCTGTTGTGCTTAAGTCGGTAGCCGATGCGAAAGCAAATATTCTTACCATACACCAAAGTGTACCGGTAAATGGCATTGCGTCACTCACGTTATCTGTGGATGTATTTCCGGAGTCGGATGATGTGGATGATATGGCAAAGCAGATTGAGTCCTTAAAGGGCATACATTACGTAAAAATTTTAGCCAGGGAGTAACAAAAAGATGAAGATTGCAGTTATGGGTTACGGCACAATTGGATCAGGTGTCGTAGAAGTATTAGAAATCAACAAGGAAAAAATCGCAAAGAGAGCAGGAGAGCCAATCGAGGTCAAGTATGTGCTTGATTTAAGAGAGTTCCCGGGTACACCTATCGAGAACAAGATAGTACATGATTATAAGATTATCGCAGAGGACCCTGAGATCGGTATCGTTGTAGAGACAATGGGAGGTGTTGAGCCTGCATTTACATTCGTAAAGGCAATGCTTGAGGCAGGAAAACAGGTAGCAACATCAAACAAGAACCTTGTTGCCGCAAAGGGCGCTGAGCTCATTAAAGTTGCAAGGGATCATGGAGTGAACTTCCAGTTTGAGGCCAGTGTTGGTGGCGGAATCCCTATTATCAGACCACTCAACAAGTGTCTCACAGCAGACGAGATTGAGGAAATCACAGGTATCTTAAACGGAACAACCAACTACATGCTTACAAAGATGACAGAGGAAGGCGCGGACTTTGATGAGGTATTAAAGGATGCACAGGATAAGGGCTATGCAGAGAAGGATCCTACAGCCGACATAGAGGGACACGATCCATGCAGAAAGATAGCCATTCTCACATCGCTTGTTGCAGGACAGCAGGTGGATTTCGAGGATATCCACTGTGAGGGTATCACAAAGATTACACCTGAGGATATTAAGTACGCAAAGGCAATGCACCGTGCAATCAAGCTTCTTGCTTCAAGCCGCAAGGTGGGTGACAGCTATACCTGTCTCGTTGCACCGTATATGATAGATGATACACATCCGCTCTCAGGAGTAAATGGAGTGTTCAACGGCGTATTTTTACGCGGAAATGTGCTCGGAGATGCTATGTTCTACGGCAGTGGAGCAGGAAAGCTTCCAACAGCAAGTGCTGTAGTGGCAGATGTTGTAGATATGACAAAGCATCAGAACACAAATATTTATATTGACTGGAAGCCTGAGAAGCTCACACTCGTAAGCTATGATGACAGTGTAAACAGCTTCTTTGTGAGAACTGATTCACCAAAGAGTGAGGTTGAGGCTGTATTCGTACATGTAGACTACATTGAGGATGTGGTTGACGGCGAGTATGCATTCACAACAGGCGATATGACAGAAAAGGATTTTGCCGACAAGGCATCAAAGATAAACGTTATCAACAGAATCAGACTGTAAAGGACAAAGATATGGTAAAAGGCTTATACACCGCTCACACCGGTATGGTTAATGAGATGAAGCGCATGGATGTTCTTGCGAACAACCTGGCTAATTCCGATACCTATGGATTTAAAAAAGAGGGAACCACCTCGCATTCATTTAAAAATGAGCTTGCTATAAAGATAAAGGATACATCAAACTACGGACTGCACAAAAATCTGGGCAGTATGACATACGGAGTGCATCTCGGTGAGACGTATACCGACTGGGATGAAGGCAGCTTTAAGGTGACTGATAACCCTACCGATTTAGCTATCGGTGGAAAAGGTTTTTTTGCCGTTGCATTTACTGACAAATCAGGTCAGACAAGTGTAAAGTATACCAGAGACGGTGCTTTCAAGGTCAATGCTGACGGTTATCTTGTCACAGCAGACGGAGATCATGTACTCAATGCGACAGGTGCGTTGAGTGGAGACGGCGGTGAAGCAAACTGGGTAAAGGTAGACCCGAATGAGAAGTTTTCGGTAAACTCACTCGGATATATCATACAGAATAATCAGTTAGTTGGCACTATCGGTGTTGTTGATGTGGATAACTATGACTATATTGAAAAATATGGTGAAAATCTCTACAATCTTACTGCAGGGGGTAATATTATCGCCTCAGATGCCGAAATAGAACAGGGAGCCTTGGAAACCTCAAATGTCAATGTAGTAAACGAGATGGTCAACATGATTACCATCCAGCGTGCATATGAGGCAGGACAGAAGGTCATCACATCTATTGATGAGACATTAGACAAGGCTGTCAACAATGTAGGAAGAGTATAAGGAGATATGCCATATGATGAGGGCGCTTTACACAGCCGCAACCGGTATGCGTGCTGAACAGACAAACGTAGATACAATTGCAAACAACCTTTCCAATGTCAATACTACAGGCTTTAAGGGTCAGAGGACAGAGTTTAAGTCTCTTTTATATCAGACGATACAGACTCGTTCTACATCCGGAAATGGTGATGCAAAGCCGGTAGGAGCGCAGGTGGGGCTTGGTACCCGTGTGGCTGCAACCACATCCACATATACTCAGGGTTCTTTAACAGAGACTGACAGACCTACGGATTTTGCGATTGAAGGAGATGGATTCTTCGCGGTAAGAGGTACTGATGGTCAGACCTATTATACCAGAAACGGTGCATTTGAATGGAGCCAGTATGGCAATGGACAGACGATTCTGGCAGATGCACAGGGAAATCCTGTCATGGATACCGCAGGCAATGTTATTGCCATACCGCAGGGAGTTTCGTCAGAGAATATGACATTTAACGAATATGGCGAGATTGGATATATGACGGTAGATGGAGAGTATGTTCCGATGAATCAGCGTATGGCAGTTTATCAGTTTAACAATCCATCAGGATTAGAAAAGCTCTCAGGCAGCCTTTTGGGCGCAACAGCCAATTCAGGCAACCCGATGCTTGAGGCTACAAATGCCAATCTGACAAAGAGTAAGGTTGCGCACAAGTTCTTAGAGGGTTCAAATGTGCAGGTAGCTGACGAGATGGTTAACCTCATTGTGGCACAGCGTGCCTACGAGCTCAATTCAAAGGCTATCACAACAGCGGATTCGATGCTTGAGACAGCAAATAATTTGAGGAGATAGTAGCATATGGATATAAGCGCAGTATCAACACTTGCAAACTCAAATAATACGTCTGCGGTGGCAGACAAGCTTAAAAATAATGTGAAAAATCTGTCATCAGACTCTACAGAGGACGAGCTCAAGAGCACACTTAAGGATTTTGAGTCTTATTTCGTGGAGCAGGTCATAAAGGAAATGAAGGATTCCATGACGCTTAAGAGTGATGATGAGGATTCCTCTATGTCGCAGTACAAGGATATGTTCATGGACACTGTCATAGAGCAGATGAGTGATACGATAGTGGAGAAGTCCGGAGAGAATATCACACAGCAGCTTTATGAGCAGATGAAGCGCAACTACAATATATCATAATAATTGATAATAAAAAGCCGGTTCGGCATGCTTGCATGTGGTTACCGGCTTTTTTAGTGCAAACTTAGTAATTGCAGATACGCATGCTCTAGGGTATAATATTTAAAAAATACGTAACTATTCAGAACCACTGAGAACAAAAAAGCTGATGCGTCATGCTTGCATGTAAGCGACAGGTTTTCTTGTTCTCAAGGTGGCTCGAATAGAGCCACCCCCACATATATGAGCAAAATTAGCTGCGAAGCAGAGGGAAAGCACGAGTATCGTGCGGTTTTGCGAATGTATGTGGGGTGGTTGTGAATAGTTACAAAAATACAATAAAAACACACAGATACGGAGAAGTTCAATTGGAAACCGAAACAGTCACAGGATACGTTGATCATATAATATACAGAAATGCAGAAAACGGGTATACGGTACTTGTTCTTGTAGTGAACGAGGAGGAGCTCACATGTGTGGGTACTTTTTCGGACATTGCTGAGGGGGAAAATATAGAGGCTCACGGTGAGTATACAGAGCATGCCACCTATGGCAGACAGTTTAAGGTAGTAAGCTTTGAAGAGAAGGAGCCGGAGGATGAGATGGCTATTGAGAGGTATCTGGGCTCAGGAGCCATACATGGTATAGGACTTGCACTCGCAGCACGTATTGTCAGGCGATTCAAGAAGGATACCTTCCGTATCATAGAGGAAGAGCCGGAGAGGCTTGCTGAGGTAAAGGGCATCAGCCAGAGAAAGGCTATGGAGATTGCGGACCAGGTCAATGCAAAAAGAGACTTAAGGGAAGCCATGATTTTTTTGCAGCAGTACGGCATCAATATGAATCTGGCTGTGAAGATATATAATAAGTATGGTGGAGAGATATACAGCGTGCTCAAGGAAAATCCGTACCGCATGGCGGATGATATCGACGGAGTTGGTTTTAAAACTGCAGATGAGATAGCGGCGCGGGTTGGCATCAAGACTGATTCTGATTTTAGAATAAAAAGCGGTATACAGTATGTTTTGCAGCAGGCTGCCATGGACGGACACACATATCTTCCGATGGAGGAGCTTACGAGGCGTGCTGTATATCTGCTCGGAGTGGAAAGCTCGCAGGTTGAGGCACATTACATGAATCTGGCTATGGACAGGAAGATTGTCATGCAGCTAAAGGATGATATAACCCAGATTTATGCTAACACCTTTTATTATATGGAGGCAAACACGGCAGCCATGCTAAAGCAGCTTGATGTGACGTATGATGTGCCGGATATCGAGATAGAGGCTGCAATTAGAAATATAGAGAAAAAGACAGAGATGGAGCTCGATGAGCACCAGGTTGAGGCGGTGAAGGAAGCAGTCAGAAATGGCCTTTTAGTCATTACAGGAGGACCCGGAACAGGAAAAACCACCACTATCAATACTATTATCAAGTATTTTGAGCTGGAGGGCATGGATATTTTTCTGGCTGCACCGACAGGCCGTGCGGCAAAACACATGAGTGAGACAACAGGCTACGAGGCGCGCACAATCCACCGTATGCTTGAGTTAAACGGCGGCATGGACACAGGAAGCGCAGCTGGCTTTGAGAGAAATGAAAGGAATCCGCTCGAGACGGATGTAATCATCATAGATGAGATGTCGATGGTTGATATATCACTCATGTACTCATTGCTAAAGGCGGTTGTGGCAGGTACGAGACTCATACTTGTAGGAGATGTGAACCAGCTTCCGAGCGTAGGACCGGGCAGCGTGCTAAAGGATATTATTGATTCAGGTGCCTTCCACACGGTAAAGCTTACAAAGATTTTTCGTCAGGCGAGCACGAGCGATATTATAGTAAACGCCCACAAGATAAATAATGGAGAAGAGGTATCGTTAGATAATAAGAGCATGGATTTCTTTTTTCTTAAGAGATATGATGCCGACAAGATAATAAATGTTACATTACAGCTAATAAAGCAGAAGCTTCCTAGGTTTGTAAATGCTACAGAGTATGATATACAGGTGCTTACGCCTATGAGAAAGGGACTTCTCGGAGTGGAACGTCTAAACGGTATATTGCAGGCGTATATGAATCCGGCAGACAAGAGCAAGCGCGAAAAAGAATACAGGGGCACGATTTTCCGCGAGGGCGACAAGGTGATGCAGATAAAGAACAACTATCAGATAGAGTGGGAAATCAGGACAAAATTCGGACTCTGTGTGGATAAGGGCATGGGAATCTTCAATGGAGATACAGGTATCATTGAGGAAATCAACGATTTTGCCGAGACCATGACCATATCCTTTGACGAGGGCCGAAAGGTGGAGTATCCGTTTAAGCTTTTGGATGAGCTTGAACTTGCATACGCGGTCACTATACACAAGTCGCAGGGAAGTGAGTATCCGGCGGTCGTTATACCTCTTTTGAGCGGTCCGAGAATGCTTATGAACAGAAATTTGCTCTATACGGCGGTTACAAGAGCAAAGAAATGTGTTACCATAGTGGGTGATGAACAGACATTTTACGAGATGATACAAAACAACTCACAGCAGAGACGCTATAGCGGGCTTAGAGACAGAATAGTGGAGGAGACTATCTGATGAAAATAAGAAAACTTACAAATGAAGAGATAAAAGGGGCATGTGACTTTGCGGTAAGTATATACAATATCGCAATCAGAGGCTGCTTTCGGACACAGGATTGTCATCGATATTTTGATGAATATATGGATGCAGACAGGCTGACGGACGAGGAAAGGACCGGTGTTCTTGTAGTATTTGGTGCGTTTGACAGCAATGTGCTGTGCGGAGTGTGCGGCATGACAAACGAGGGGCATATCACCATGCTGTATGTGCATCCGCAGTGTTTAAGACGTGGAATTGGCAAAAAACTTCTGGAGAGAGTCAGGATATATGCGCGCATGCAGCTTAAGCTCATGCAGGTGTCTGTAAATGCAATGCCGGCATACACGGCAGACTACTTCAGTCGTGTGGGCTTTAAGAGTGCATATCAGGGAGGCTTTTGCAATGGACAAGGCGATATGTACGTTCCTATGACAGCAAAAAGCATATATCAGGTGGAGTATACACCGAGACATATAGCTGATAAGACTTTTATTGCAATTTCAGTTGGCTTTACATGCCTTGTATTTTTCTCAGGCGTGATATATGCGGTATGCGCGGGACTTACTCCGTAAACGCTCAGATGCAGTTTAATGGGCTGCAATAGTTGCCGGTCATACTTTGGTGTGAACAGTAACTAATATTGTATACATAAATATGCATATTTATGTAACAAAAAACAGTTGAAAAATCGGCTGTATTATGATACACTTTTTACAATTTAAGCAGATATACTATGCAGCTACACTTTATAAGAAAAAAGAGACGCCCTCTTTTTTTTTGCGCAGACGTAAGGTTAGTTGCAACTAAGAAGCTTATGGTTACAAAGTATAACACGAAAGGGCAGGGGAAAGATGAAAGCATTTTTAATTCTTGAAGATGGTAATGTATTTACCGGAACCAGCATTGGTTCAACAAGGGAAGTCATTAGTGAGATAGTATTTAACACATCAATGACAGGATATCTGGAGGTACTTACAGATCCTTCCTATGCAGGACAGGCTGTTGTAATGACTTATCCACTTATCGGAAATTATGGAATCACACCGGATATGGAGTCAGAAAGACCATGGCCGGATGGATATATAGTAAGAGAGCTGTCACGTATGCCAAGTAATTTCCGCTGCGAGGGTACTATACAGGATTTCCTCGAGAAAAACGATATTCCGGGAGTGGCCGGCATTGATACACGTGCGCTTACAAAGATTCTCAGGGAAAAGGGTACTATGAACGGAATGATTACCACAAATGAGAATTACAATCTCGATGAGATTATTCCAAAGCTCAAGGCATATACTACAGGCAATGTGGTTGACAAGGTCACATGCACTGAGAAAAAGGTTTTAAAGGGTCAAGGAAAGAGGGTTGCCCTCATGGATTTCGGTGCCAAAAACAATATCGCCAAATCACTCAATGAAAGAGGCTGTGAAGTTACAATTTACCCTGCACACACAACCGCTGAAGAGATACTTGGTGACAATCCTGACGGAATCATGCTCTCAAACGGACCTGGAGATCCAAAGGAGTGTGTAGATATTATAAAGGAAATAAAGAAGCTTTATGACAGCAATGTGCCGATTTTTGCAATCTGCCTAGGACATCAGCTCATGGCACTTGCAACAGGCGCAGATACACACAAGATGAAGTACGGACACAGAGGTGGAAACCATCCGGTTAAGGATCTTGCAACCGGCCGTGTTTATATTTCTTCCCAGAATCATGGATATGTGGTTGACACAGATAAGCTTGACCCTAATGTGGCTGAGCCTGCATTTATAAATGTCAACGACGGCACTAATGAGGGACTTAAGTATGTGAACAAGAATATCTTCACAGTTCAGTTCCATCCGGAGGCATGCCCTGGACCACAGGATTCAGCATATCTTTTTGACCGCTTTATTAACATGATGGGAGGTAACCAGTAATGCCAAGAAATAATGATATTAAAAAAGTATTAGTTATCGGTTCCGGTCCAATCGTAATCGGACAGGCCGCAGAGTTTGACTATGCAGGAACACAGGCCTGCCGTTCCTTAAAAGAGGAGGGCGTTGAGGTATGTCTGGTAAACTCAAACCCGGCAACTATCATGACTGATAAGCAGATTGCGGATCAGGTATATATCGAGCCACTTACTCTTGAGTCATTAAAAGAGATTATCATAAAAGAAAAGCCTGACAGCATCCTTCCTACACTCGGTGGACAGGCAGGACTCAATCTCGGCATGGAGCTCGCTGAGTGCGGCTTCCTTGATGAGCATGGAGTAAAGCTTATCGGAACAACAGCAGAGACCATCTTCAAGGCTGAGGACCGTCAGGCCTTCAAGGATACCATGGAGAAAATCGGTGAACCAATCGCGGCTTCACAGGTTGTAAAGAATATCGAGGACGGTATTGCATTTACCAACAAGATTGGTTACCCTGTAGTTCTTCGTCCTGCATTTACACTCGGCGGTTCCGGCGGTGGAATTGCTCACGATGAGCAGGAGCTTATCGACATACTTTCAAATGGACTTCGCCTGTCACGTGTCGGAGAGGTTCTTGTAGAGAGATGTATCGCAGGATGGAAGGAAATCGAGTACGAGGTAATGCGTGATGCCAACGGCAACTGCATCACAGTATGTAACATGGAAAATATCGACCCGGTCGGTGTGCATACAGGAGATTCAATCGTAGTAGCACCTTCGCAGACACTTGGAGATAAAGAGTATCAGATGCTTCGTACATCAGCGCTCAATATCATCAACGAGCTTCAGATTACAGGAGGCTGTAACGTACAGTATGCCCTCAATCCTGACTCATTCGAGTACTGTGTTATCGAGGTAAACCCACGAGTTTCACGTTCATCAGCACTCGCATCAAAGGCTACAGGATATCCTATCGCCAAGGTTACAGCCAAGATTGCACTCGGCTATCACCTCGATGAGATCAAGAACGCTATCACACAGAAGACATACGCAAGCTTTGAGCCAATGCTTGATTACTGTGTAGTCAAGATTCCAAGACTTCCGTTCGACAAGTTCCTCACAGCAAAGCGTACACTTACCACTCAGATGAAGGCTACCGGAGAGGTAATGAGTATCTGCAACAACTTCGAGGGTGCCCTTATGAAGGCTATCAGATCTCTCGAGCAGCATGTTGATTCACTTATGTCTTATGACTTTACAGGTCTTACAGATGATGAGCTTGAGAAACAGCTTGCAGTTGTTGATGACAGACGTATCTGGGTTATCGCAGAGGCGCTCCGCCGTGGAGTTAAATACGAGCATATTCACGAGATTACTAAGATAGATCTTTGGTTTATCGATAAAATCGCAATACTTGTTGAGATGGAGAACCGTTTAAAAACAGAGGAGCTTACAGTTGACCTGTTAAAAGAGGCAAAGCGTATCGAGTTCCCTGACAATGTTATCTCACAGCTTACAGATATTGATGAGGCTGATATCAAGAAGATGCGTTACGACAACGGCATTGTGGCAGCCTACAAGATGGTTGATACCTGTGCCGCAGAGTTTGAAGCAGAGACACCATACTACTACTCAGTATTCGGCAGCGAGAATGAGGCGGTAGAGACAAATCCACAGAAAAAGGTGCTTGTACTTGGTTCAGGACCTATCCGTATCGGACAGGGTGTTGAGTTTGATTACTGTTCAGTTCACTGTACATGGGCGTTTGCCAAGGAAGGCTGGGAGACAATCATCGTAAACAACAACCCTGAGACCGTTTCAACTGACTTTGATATTGCTGACAAGCTTTATTTTGAGCCACTCACAGCAGAGGATGTTGAGAGCATCGTTAATATTGAAAAGCCTGACGGAGCTGTTGTACAGTTCGGTGGACAGACCGCCATCAAGCTTACAGAGGCACTTATGAAGATGGGTGTCAAGATACTTGGAACAAAGGCAGAGGATGTAGACGCAGCCGAGGACAGAGAGCTCTTCGACGAGATTCTTCAGAAGACAGGCATCCCAAGAGCAGCAGGTGGTACAGTATTTACAGCTGAGGAGGCAAAGAAGGTAGCAAACGAGATCGGTTACCCTGTACTTGTCCGTCCTTCATACGTGCTTGGCGGACAGGGTATGAAGATTGCATGGAATGATGATGAAATCGAAGAGTTTATCGGCATCATCAACACAATCACACAGGATCATCCAATCCTTGTAGATAAGTACCTTATGGGTAAGGAAATTGAGGTTGATGCAATCTGTGACGGTACAGATATCCTGATTCCTGGCATCATGGAGCACATCGAGCGTACAGGAGTACACTCAGGAGACTCTATCTCAGTTTACCCTGCACATACTATCTCAGAAAAAGCAAAAGAGACTCTGGTTGAGTATACAAAGAGACTTGCACAGGCACTCCATGTTGTTGGTATGATTAATATCCAGTTTATCGATATGGATGACAACATCTATGTTATCGAGGTAAACCCACGTTCTTCAAGAACAGTACCATACATCAGCAAGGTTACAGGTATTCCGATTGTAGACCTCGCAGCAAGAATCATCATGGGTGAGACAATAAAGGGCATGGGCTACACACCTGGACTTGCTCCGACAGCCGATTACACTGCAATCAAGATGCCGGTATTCTCATTCGAGAAGCTGCGTGGCGCTGAGATTTCACTCGGACCTGAGATGAAGTCAACAGGAGAGTGTCTTGGAATCGACAAGACCTTCAATGGTGCGCTTTACAAGGCATTTGAGGGTGCGGGAGTCGAGCTTCCTAAGTATAAGCAGATGATTATGACTGTAAAGGATGCCGACAAGCCTGAGGCAGTAGGTGTTGCAAAGCGTTTTGAGAAGCTTGGATACAAGATTTATGCTACAAGAAGTACTGCAAAGTACTTACAGGAGCACGGAGTAAATGCTCTTCGTGTAAACAAGATATCACAGGAGTCTCCAAACGTCATGGATCTTATCCTCGGACACAAGATAGACCTTGTAATCGATACACCTACACAGGGTAACGGAGACAAGACAAGAGACGGCTTCCTTATCAGAAGAAATGCAATCGAGACAGGTGTTTACTGTATCACAGCCATGGATACAGCGAATGCACTTGCACATGCATTAGAGACTGCTTCTGACAAGAAGACACCGGTTGACATTGCAACAGTTAAGAATCTTTAAAAATATATAGAATATATTTTATCCCCGGACAGTATAGCGGATATGCTGCCCGGGGATTTTTTATAAAATGAAAAATATGATGCGTTATGCCTGTATGCATGCCGCAGGTTATAATAGCATCGGCTTTTGTTAATCTGACGGAATAGTATAAGTAATACGCGTGAAAAATATGCAAATTTTAATAGAATTTTGACAAATTATTAACAAAACCAATTGATTTTTACATAAATTTGTAGTATAATAACTTTGTTAAAAAATTAACAGCACGGATGTGCAATACAATTTAAAGGAGATAATATAATGGCAAAGAAAGTTGTAATCGCAAGTGCTTGCCGTACAGCAATCGGCAAAATGGGCGGAGCATTAAGCAATACTCCAGCCGCAGATTTAGGTGCAATCGTAATTAAGGAGGCTTTAAACCGTGCAGGTGTTGCTCCTGAGATGGTTGACGAGGTTAAGATGGGTTGTGTTATCCAGGCAGCTCAGGGACAGAACGTAGCTCGTCAGGCTTCTATCAAGGCAGGACTTCCAATCGAGGTTCCGGCTATCACAATCAATGTTGTTTGTGGATCAGGTCTTAAGTGTGTAAACGACGCTGCTACAATGATCAAGGCCGGTGAGGCTGATATCGTTGTTGCAGGTGGTATGGAGAACATGTCAATGGCTCCTTACGCTATGACAAAGGCACGTTTCGGATACAGAATGAACAATGCAACAATCATCGATACAATGGTTAACGATGCTCTTACAGATGCATTCAACCACTATCATATGATGATCACAGCTGAGAATGTATGTGATAAATACGGCATCACTCGTGAAGAGCTTGATGAGTTCTCAGCAAACTCACAGCAGAAGTGTGAGGCAGCTATCGCAGCAGGTAAGTTCGATGATGAGATCGTTCCTGTACCTGTTAAGGTTAAGAAAGAAATCGTTGAGTTCACAAAGGACGAGGGACCTCGTGCCGGAACAACAGCAGAGTCTCTTTCTAAGCTTCGTTGCTGCTCAGGTAAAGAGGGCGGACTTATTACAGCCGGTAACGCATCAGGAATCAATGATGGTGCTGCAGCAGTAGTTGTAATGAGCGAAGAGAAAGCTAAGGAGCTCGGTGTTAAGCCATTAGCTACATGGGTAGCAGGAGCACTTGGCGGAGTTGAGCCTGAGATCATGGGTGTTGGACCGGTAGCTTCTACAAAGAAGGTTCTTGCAAAGACAGGTCTTTCAATTGATGATTTCGATCTTATCGAGGCAAACGAGGCATTTGCTGCACAGTCAATCGCTGTAGCAAGAGATCTTGGTTTCGATATGAGCAAGGTAAATGTAAACGGTGGTGCTATCGCACTCGGACATCCTGTTGGAGCTTCAGGCTGTCGTATCCTTGTTACATTATTACATGAGATGCAGAAGAGAGGATCTAACAGAGGTCTTGCAACACTTTGTATCGGTGGTGGAATGGGATGTTCTACTATCGTTGAGAAGTACTAATTTTCTTTGCCAATAGATATATGAGGGGATGCAGGTGCATCCCCTTGTAGTGTGAATTAGTTTATTTACATCAGTATATATATATGATTAAGTTATGCTGCAGAGGCTTAGCACTTAAAGCTTTTGCACCATAATATATTTTAGGAGGAATTAAAATGAAGGTTGGAGTTATCGGTGCTGGTACAATGGGCCAGGGAATCGCAAAAGCATTCGCACAGGTAGATGGATACGAGGTAGCACTCTGCGATATTAAGCAGGAGTGGGCTGAAGGCGGAAAAGACAAGATTGCAAAAGGATATGCAAGACTTGTAGCAAAAGAGAAAATGACACAGGAGAAGGTTGACAGCATTCTTGCAAGCATCACTCCTGGTTTAAAAGAAGATCTCTGCAAGGATTGTGACCTCATCGTTGAGGCTGCTTTCGAGGATATGCAGGTTAAGAAAACTACATTCGCTGAGTTAGACAAGATTGCTAAGCCAGAGTGTATTTTCGCTTCAAATACATCATCACTTTCAATCACAGAGATTGGAAACGGACTTACACGTCCATTAATCGGTATGCACTTCTTCAACCCTGCTGACCGTATGAAGTTAGTAGAGGTTATCGCAGGAGTTAACACACCTGTTGAGACAGTTGATGCAATTAAGAAGATTGCAGAGGAGATCGGCAAGACACCTGTACAGGTTAACGAGGCTGCCGGTTTCGTAGTAAACCGTATCCTTATCCCAATGATCAACGAGGCTGCTTTCATCAAGATGGAGGGTGTTTCAGATATCGCCGGAATCGATGCAGCTATGAAGCTTGGTGCTAACCATCCAATGGGACCATTAGAGCTTGGAGATTTCATTGGACTTGATATCTGCCTTGCAATCATGGACGTTCTTTACAATGAGACAGGTGACAGCAAGTATCGTGCATGCCCACTCCTTCGCAAGATGGTAAGAGGCGGAAACCTTGGATGCAAGAGCGGCAAGGGATTCTACGTTTACAACGCAGACCGCACAAAGACACCTGTAGACGCAATGTAAATGAGATTAAAACAAAATATAAATTTCAAGGAGAATAAATCATGGATTTCACTTTAGATCAGAAACATGAGATGGCTCGCGACCTTTTCAAACAGTTCGCAGAGACAGAAGTTAAACCTCTTGCACAGGAGACTGACGAGACAGAGGTATTCCCAGCAGAGACAGTTGCTAAGATGGGAAAATATGGATTCATGGGCATTCCTGTACCAAAGGAGTACGGCGGACAGGGCTGTGATCCACTTACATACGTTATGTGTGTAGAAGAATTATCAAAGGTTTGTGGTACAACAGGCGTTATTGTATCTGCTCATACATCACTTTGTATCGATCCTATTATGACATTCGGTACAGAGGAGCAGAAGAAAAAATATGTTCCTGACCTTGCTTCAGGCAAGAAAATCGGTGCTTTCGGTCTTACTGAGCCGGGCGCTGGTACAGATGCACAGGGATGTCAGACAAAGGCCGTTTTAGACGGAGACGAGTGGGTTCTTAACGGATCTAAGTGCTTCATCACAAACGGTAAGGTTGCTGATGTTTACATCATCATCGCTGTTACAAGCATCACAGAGGACAAGCGTGGACGCAAGAAGAAGAACTTCTCTGCATTCATCGTAGACAAGGGAACACCTGGATTCTCATTCGGAACAAAAGAGAAGAAGATGGGTATCCGCGGATCATCTACATACGAGCTTATCTTCGAGGATGCACGTATTCCAAAGGATGCATTACTTGGAAAAGAGGGAAGAGGTTTCCCAATCGCTATGCATACACTTGATGGTGGACGTATCGGAATCGCTGCTCAGGCACTTGGTATTGCAGAGGGCGCATTAGAGAGAACTATCGAGTACACAAAGGAAAGAAAGCAGTTCGGCCGTTCAATCGCACAGCAGCAGAATACACAGTTCAAGCTTGCAGATATGGCTACACGTATCGATGCAGCTAAGTATCTTGTATACGCAGCAGCTATGAAGAAGGCAGAGTTTGCTAAGAACCCTAAGGTTTCTTACTCAGTAGATGCAGCAAAGGCTAAATTATTCGCAGCAGAGACAGCTATGGCTGTTACAACAGAGTGCGTTCAGTTATTCGGTGGATACGGATATATCCGTGAGTACGATGTAGAGCGTATGATGCGTGATGCTAAGATTACAGAGATCTACGAGGGAACTTCAGAGGTTCAGCGTATGGTTATTTCAGGCTCATTACTCAGATAGTTAAGAGAGCTATCATAACTGTAGAGCTACTTAGAATAAATAAAGGAGAACAAATACATGAATATCGTAGTATGTATTAAACAGGTTCCTGATACAAAGGGTGGAGTAAAATTCAATCCTGACGGAACACTTGATAGAGCTTCAATGCTTGCAATCATGAATCCAGATGACAAGGCTGGTCTTGAGGCAGCACTTAGAATCAAAGATGAGACAGGCGCAAAGGTTACAGTTCTTACAATGGGACTTCCAAAGGCTGATGCAATCCTTCGTGAGGCAATGGCTATGGGCGCTGATGATGCAGTTTTAGTAACAGACAGAGTACTTGGTGGAGCTGATACATGGGCTACATCTACTACAATTGCAGGTGCATTAAGAAATCTCGATTATGATTTAATCATCACAGGCCGTCAGGCTATCGATGGAGATACAGCACAGGTTGGACCACAGATCG
This sequence comes from Agathobacter sp. LCP21S3_B2, assembly GCF_052118705.1. Lineage (NCBI taxonomy): Bacteria > Bacillati > Bacillota > Clostridia > Lachnospirales > Lachnospiraceae > Agathobacter > Agathobacter sp. LCP21S3_B2. The sequence continues at coordinate 130,222 of NZ_JBQKGQ010000008.1, forward strand.
CAGTTCATCTTGGACTTCCTGTAATCTCATACGCAGAGGATATCAAGGTTGAGGGAGATTCTGTAGTCGTTAAGCGTCAGTACGAGGACAGATATCACGTAGTTAAGGCTAAGATGCCTTGTCTTATCACAGCTCTTTCAGAGTTAAATGAGCCTAGATATATGACACCGGGCGGAATTTTCGATGCATTTGACAAAGAGGTAACTGTCTGGGGCAGAGCTGACCTTAAGGATGTTGACGATTCAGATCTTGGACTTAAGGGATCACCTACAAAGATTGCTAAGGCATCTGACAAGGTACCTAAGGGAGCTGGAGAAAAGGTTAACCTTGATCCAACAGAGTCAGTAAACTATCTCATGGAGAAATTCAAAGAGAAACATATCATCTAGTATGGAGGAACCAAAAATGGGTTTAGAAGAATATAAGGGCGTATATATCTACGCACAGCAGGTAGACAATAAGCTTAGCGACATCGCCTTTGAGTTAGTCGGTAAAGCTAAAGAGTTAGCAGCAGATTTAAATACAGAGGTTACTGCAGTACTTCTTGGATCTAACGTAAAGGCTCTTGCAACAGAGCTCGGTGAGTACGGCGCAGATAAGGTAATCGTTGTAGACAATCCTGCACTTGAGACATACAGAACAGAGCCATACGCACAGGCTCTTGTATCAGTAATCAACGAGTACAAGCCGGAGATCATGTTAGTTGGTGCAACAGCTATCGGACGTGACCTCGGACCAACAGTTTCAGCAAGGGTTAAGACAGGTCTTACAGCTGACTGTACAAAGCTTGAGATTGGTGATTTCCCAATCAATGCTATGCCTGGACAGGAGCAGAAGCACAACCAGCTTCTCATGACACGTCCTGCATTCGGTGGAAACACAATCGCAACAATCGCTTGTCCTGACAACCGTCCACAGATGGCAACAGTTCGTCCTGGTGTTATGCAGAAGCTTCCTAAAGAGGCTGGCAGAGCAGCAGAGGTTATCGAGTACAATCCTGCACTCGAGGAGAACAACCGTTATGTTGAGATCATGGATATCGTTAAGGCAGTTGGCAACGTAGAGAACATCATGGACGCTAAGGTACTTGTATCAGGCGGACGTGGAGTTGGAAGCGCTGAGAACTTCGAGATGCTTCGTGACCTTGCTTCATGCTTCAAGGGTGGTATGGTATCATGCTCTCGTGCAGCTGTAGAGAACGGCTGGTTAGCACAGGATTATCAGGTAGGACAGACAGGAAAGACTGTACGTCCACAGATTTACTTCGCAATCGGTATCTCAGGAGCCATCCAGCACGTAGCAGGTATGGAGGAGTCTGATCTCATCATCGCCATCAACAAGGACGAGGATGCTCCAATCTTCGACGTAGCTGATTACGGCTTAGTAGGAGATTTAAAGAAGATCGTTCCTCAGCTTACAGCAGCTCTTAAAGAGGCAAATGCTGACGCATAATCGCATAATAATGCAATAAAATTACATTACTAATACATTTAAACACAGTACTGTTTATCGCAGTGCTGTGTTTTTTTGCGCATTCTTATGATAAAGATATGTGTAATTTTCACATTCCCCGAAATTTGTCATTTTGAAACACGACAAACTTAAAAATCAATTAATTGAAAAAAAGCTTGACCCCTAATATAATAAAGTTAACAAGAAAAACAAATGCATTTGATTTTACGTTACTATTAATAAACCAACAAAATACTTTCAGAACGGGGGAATATCATGAAAGCAAAAATTCAAACCTTCGGACGGTTCCTAAGCGGCATGGTAATGCCAAACATTGGAGCGTTCATAGCATGGGGCCTTTTAACAGCCCTGTTTATAGAAAAGGGCTGGTTCCCAAATGAACAGCTTAGTAGTATAGTAAGTCCAATGCTTACATATGTACTTCCAATCCTGATTGCATATCAGGGTGGAAAAATGGTTGGAGGCGACAGAGGCGCCCTGATGGGAGCAATTGCCACAATCGGTGTTATCTGTGGAACAGAGTACACAATGTTTATGGGAGCCATGATTATGGGACCTCTCGCAGGACTTGTTATCAAGAAGTTCGACAAAGCAGTAGACGGACACATTCTGGCAGGCTTTGAGATGATTGTAAATAACTTCTCAGTAGGAATACTTGGACTGATAATGGCAGTCATCGGATACTATCTGATTGGACCATTCATGGGAGTTATACTTGGAGCATTAAGCGCAGGAGTAAACGTACTCGTAACACACGGTATACTTCCACTCGTAACAGTATTTGTAGAGCCTGCAAAAATTCTTTTCTTAAACAATGCAATCAACCACGGAATATTTTCTCCACTTGGAGCAGAGCAGATTGCTGAGACAGGAAAATCGGTATTCTACATGATTGAGTCAAACCCAGGAGCAGGTACAGGAGTCTTACTTGCATACATGTTCTTCTCAAAGGATAAGAAGACAAAGGATTCAGCACCGGGAGCACTTATCATTCACCTTTTTGGTGGAATACATGAGATTTATTTCCCGTATGTACTAATGAATCCGCTTTTACTGCTTGCAGCAATCGGCGGTTCGCTTGCAGCAATGACATACTACACAGTATTTGATCTTGGCCTGTCAGGTCCTGCATCACCGGGAAGCATTATCGCATTCCTGCTTATGGCACCAAAGGGCTCTACACTTGCGGTACTTCTTGGAGTAGTAATAGCGGCAGTGGTTTCATTTGTAATAGCAATACCAATCATCAGGCTGACAGGAAACAAGCATGAGGGAAGTCTAGAGGATGCATCAGCAAAGATGAAGGATATGAAGGCAGCCTCTAAGGGCGAGGCAGTCAGCGCATCTGCAGATGCCATAGAGCAGCAGACAGTAGCTATCCCTGCTGAGAAAATCAAGCATATCGTGTTTGCATGTGATGCGGGAATGGGCTCAAGTGCGATGGGCGCCAGTGTCTTAAAGAAAAAGATACAAAAGGCCGGACTTGATATAGAAGTAACTCATGCATCTGTATCAAGCATTCCACCTGAGGCACAGATAGTTGTCACACATCAGGATTTAAAGGAAAGAGCCATGAAGAGTGCGCCACAGGCCAGACTTGTGACAATTACCAATTTCATGACAGCACCTGAATATGATGAGCTGGTGGAGAGCCTTAAAACAAATAAAGAGTAATACAAAGTAAAAAGTATGCTGCAGGGATGCAATTAATAGAAATTTACAGTAAATCCTTCAGCATACAAAGGGGGAAGGGTTCATGGAATTAACACCTAGAATCAAACAGATATTACAATTTGTTCTTGAGAAAAATGAACCTGTTTTGGAGCAGGACATAGCACAGCATATAGGGGTAAGCAAGAGGACTGTCCAAAGAGAGTTTGATTATATAGCGGCAGGACTGGCGGATTACGACCTGAGTCTGTGCAAGAAGAAAAATATCGGTGTATGGATTGATGGTGATGCCGTGAACCTGAACCGCCTGAGAAAAGAAGTAACAGAAACTCAGAATAATAATTTTTCTGATAAAAATACAAGAAGAAAATATCTTATATATGAGCTTTTACGTGAAAAGGTTCCTAAAAAGCTATTCTATTTCAGCAACCTTTTCGGAGTGAGCGAGGCAACAATAAGCCATGACCTTGATGTTGTGGAAAAAAAGCTTGCCGGCTACAGGCTTTCTCTTATCAGAAAACCGGGCTTCGGTGTTATAGTTGATGGCAAAGAAAAGGATATACGAACAGCACTTCATTATTTTGTCAATGATAATATGGATGATGAATCCATGAGAAGCATGTTTTTTGAAAACAGGGAAGCACTGCTTAGGGCAATGAAAAATTACAACAGTGTAAAGGTGTATGGACTATTAAACAGCTCGGTGGTTGACAGGGTGATACAGGTATTTGAAGACATAGATGAAAACCGTTTCAACCATATGGCTGAGGATTCCTATATTGGTCTCTTGATTCACACGGCAATAGCTGTTGACAGGATCATGAAGGGAAATGTCATAGAAGATACCGAATTGCCGGTAAATGTGCAGTTTGATGATGATTACCCGGCGGCAGCGCATCTCATAGAAGCACTGGAAAGTGAATTTGATATAAAGCTGCCAAAGAGTGAATTTTCAAATATTCTGCTTTATATAAAGGGCTCCAAACAGAACCGGTATAATATGGAGGATGATGAGGAACTTGGAGCAGAAAAGCTGCTCGATATTATTGACAAGCTGATAGGTGTGTTTGATGCGACAGATGCATGTGAAATGAGGCAGGATGATGAGCTGATATATGGTCTGATGATGGATTTACAGCCGGCAATAATCAGAATCGAAAATGAACTGTATGTATACAATCCTCTCGAGGCGCAGATAAAGAGTGAGTATCCTGAGGTGTTTGCACAGTGCAGACAGGCAGCATATGTTATAGAAAAGGCAACAGGCCATAAGGTTCCTGACAGTGAGGTGGGATATCTTGCAATCCATTTTGGAGCAGCCATGGAGAGAATCCACGAGAGAAAACGCAGGAGGCGGCCGGTTGAAATCGGAATCGTGTGTGCAGGAGGCTTTGGAGTCGCAAGACTCATGAGTACTAAAATCAGAGGCTTTTTAAGAGAGGATGTCACAATAAAGACCTACGGGAGAGATGAAATCACACCATATGTGGCATCGAAAACAGATTTCTTTGTATCAGGACTTGTACTTGACAATCCTGACATAGATATAGTAAAGGTGTCACCGTTAATAAATGCTAATGACATCATGGCGATACGCTTAAAGGTTGATGAATATTCCAGAATGCCAAGTAAGCAGGAGGATATCGACTTTAACGAACAGCTGTCACAGATAAATGAAATAGTTTCAAAGATTAAACGGCTGACAAAAAATTACAGTAATTACAGAGCTGACAGTGCAAGCACCATGGAGCAGCTGGTTGAGAGCATGTCGTATGTAATAACCGACAGCAGGGCGGCTGCAGATACATTGAAAAATGACATAATGAAGAGAGAGCGTGTAATGACGCAGGTATTTCCGGAGCTTGATTTTGCACTGTTTCATTGTAAGACAAAAGCAGTAAACAGCATTGTTTTTAAAACGATGACACCTGAAGATGGTGCATGCTTTACAGATGAAAGCATGAAAAATATAAAGGCAGCAGTTTTCCTTGCTGCACCCATGGATAAGGGAGAAACAGATACAGAAATTCTGGGAAGGATAAGCAGCGCTTTTGTGGAAGAGGAAAGACTATTACCTTCCATATTTGAAGAAAATGTGGAGGAAACGAGAAGAATAATTAAAAAAGCATTGAAGACATATTTTAACGAGTACATATCAAAAATGCAGTAGATAGCAAAAAGGAGGATTTTACAATGAGTGATGTATTAAGAATAGAAAACATTGTCACAGGCGTGAGAGGCTTAAACAAGGAGCAGGTGATTGAAAAGCTCGGTCAGATGCTCTATGACACAGGATGCATCGAGAAGGAATATATTCAGGGTATGCTCGACAAGGAGAATGTATTCAATACATTTATGGGCAATGGGGTTGCAATTCCACACGGAATCGAGGCAACAAAGAAATTTGTAAATAAAGCCGGAATCGCGATAGTAACGCTTCCTGACGGAGTTGACTGGGGTAACGGAAACATGGTCCGTATAGCAATCGGAATTGCAGGAAAAGAAAATGAGCATATCGAGATCTTAAGCAGTATAGCAATACTTTTGTCAGAAGCAGAGAATGTTGACAAGGCAGTGAACGGAACGGCAGACGAGATTTATCAGTTGTTTATTGAAGCTGATATGTAATGTAAAAAAAAATATTCAAAAAGTGCATTATTAAGCTAAGAACAGGGCAACAAATAACATAGTTATATCAAAATATCATAGTATACATATCGAAATAGGAGGAAATCAATATGAAATCAAAAGCAGTCAGAATGTACGGAGAAATGGACTTAAGACTTGAGGAGTTTGAGCTCCCGGAGATCAAGGACGATGAAATACTTGTAAAGGTAATGAGCGATAGCATCTGCATGTCAACATATAAGCTTGCAAAGCAGGGCAAGAAGCATAAGAGAGCACCACAGGATATGGATATCCATCCGGTAATCGTAGGACACGAGTGTTCAGGAGATATAGTACAGGTAGGAAAGAAATGGCAGAATCAGTTCAAGCCGGGCGAGAAATTTGCATTACAGCCTGCACTCAACTACCAGGGCAAGCTTGACTCACCTGGATACTCATACAGATACTGCGGTGGAGCAGCAACCTACTGCATCATGCCTCATGAGGTAATGGAGCTTGGATGCCTCCTAAAATATGACGGAGACAGCTATTTTAAGGCATCTCTCGGAGAACCAATGAGCTGTATCATCGGTGGATACCATGCAAATTATCACACAAACAAGCACAATTATGAACATGCAATGGGCACAAAGGTTGGCGGAAGCATCCTTATCATGGGTGGCTGCGGACCAATGGGACTTGGAGCGGTAAGCTATGGACTTACATTTGAGAACAAGCCAAAGAGAATCGTAGTAACAGACGTAGATGATGCAAAAATCGAGAGAGCAAAGCAGTGCATCACCGTTGAAGAGGCAGCAGAGAAGGGCATAGAGCTCATCTACTTCAACACAGCAAAGGCAAAGGATGCAGAGGCAGAGCTTATGGCAATAACAGACGGAAAGGGCTATGATGACATATTCGTATATGTACCAATCAAGCCTGTTGCAGAGATGGGAGACAGACTTCTCGCATTTGACGGCTGCATGAACTTCTTTGCAGGACCTACAGACAACCAGTTCAAGGCAGAGATTAATCTGTACAACTGCCACTACACAAGCACACACATCATGGGAACGACAGGTGGAAACACAGATGACCTCGTAGAGGCAATTGATCTTGCATCAAAGGGAGCAATCAATCCGGCTGTAATGATTACACACGTAGGTGGAATCAACGCAGTAGCAGATGCAACCTGCCACCTTCCGGAAATCCCTGGTGGCAAGAAGCTTACATACATGCAGTTTGATATGCCACTCACAGCAATCGATGACTTCGAGGAGCTTGGAAAAACAGATCCGCTTTTCGCAAAGCTCGATGCATCTGTAAAGGCACATCGTGGTCTGTGGAATGAAGAGGCAGAAAAAATTCTCTTCGAGCACTTCGGTGTAAAATAAAACGGTACCATTCAATTAAATCTGGTATTTTGGTGCGCAAATCAACCCCATTTTGACAAAGCGCGTTAAAATATATACATCATTCCGGCGCATGCACTCAACCTTGCATGCGCCATTTTTTGAAGCCAGAAAGAACTAAATCGACAATTGCAACTAAAAATAGTTGCAATAAATGGAAAGTGATGTATAATAATAAAAAATGAGATATATGTTATGGGGAAAAAGGACAAACTGATTAAGAGATTAAAATCACGACCAAAAGATTTTACGTTTGATGAAGCAGAAACTTTATTGAAATATTTTGACTTTGCCTATTCAAATAAGGGAAAGACCAGTGGATCCAGAGTTATATTTGAAAGTGAAAATCATGGATGCATTATGCTTCATAAACCACATCCACAAAAAGAGCTTAAGGATTATCAGATCAAACAGCTAATAGAATATCTTGAGCAGGAGGATCTTATATGAATAATACTATGGAATATAAAGGCTATGTTGGAAGTGTTGAGTTTTCAGAGGAGGATGTAATTTTCTATGGAAAAGTTATGGGAATACGTTCATTAATATCATATGAAGGTGAAAATGCCAGAGAGCTTGTAGAAGGCTTTCATGAAGCTGTTGATGAGTATTTGCTAATATGTGAGCAACAAGGAAAGGTCCCGGAGCAGGCATATAAAGGAAGCTTCAATGTTAGAATATCACCGGAACTCCATAAGAAAATTGTTATATATGCAACGGAACATGATATTACTTTAAATAGGTATGTTGAACAGACTCTTGAAAAATCTCCTGCAGCAGTGCAGATGTAATTGAAGGACATACCCTCCGGCAATTAATTTAAGATAATTTGCCTGAGGGTTTTGTTATACTACGACATCTAGTCGCATATTATAAATTTGCCCCCACATTTATGAAAAATTCGGCTAATTTTACAATTGAGTCATTTATCCCAATGTGGTAGAATAACAAAGTCCAAGAAAAAGGAGCAATTGGATTTTGAAAAGTTAAAAACTTTAGCGCCATGCACCGGCAGGGACGGAAAAATATGCCGGTTAACGAGGTTTCAGGTTATCGAAAATTCGGCGGATGCCTGGACGCATATATGGATGCGCATCTCAAGCCAAATATGATGGAGACATCAAAACAAAGCGAGAGAACCATATAAATCAAGTAGCTATTCAGAAAAGAACAGTTACAATTTGTACATTTAAAATTATATATCGAAAAGGAGATCTAACACTATGTGTGGAATTATAGGATTTACAGGCCGTTTAGAGGCACAGAAGATTTTGACGGAAGGACTCGCTGCGTTAGAGTATCGTGGATACGACAGTGCAGGTATTGCTTATTTCAAGGATACAGGCAAGATTTCTATCCGCAAAACCGTCGGAAAGGTTAAGGATCTTCTCGCTATCTGCGATGATGAGAACAATTCAACCTGTGGAATCGGACATACAAGATGGGCAACACACGGCGGAGTTACCAATGCCAATGCTCATCCTCACAAGGTTGGAAATGTCGCACTCATCCACAATGGTATCATTGAGAACTACCACGAGATTGTAAACAAGTTTGATCTTGCAGATTCTCTTATATCTGAGACAGATACAGAGGTAGCAGCTGCTCTTATCAACAAGCTCTATGACGGAGATCCAAAGGCTACTATTAAGAAGGCAGTAACAGAGCTTCGGGGTTCATTTGCGTTCTGTATCATGTTCAAGGATCAGCCGGGAAAGATTTTTGCTGTCAGAAATGTAAGCCCGATGGTTGCAACATATTGCGATGACGGAGCATTTATCGCATCTGACCTCACAGCATTTATCAAATACTCTAAGCGCTATTTCATCGTACCTGAGTATGCTATCATGACTATGACAGCAGATGGAATTACAATAGAGGATCTTGACGGAAAGAATGTTGAGCCTGAGTATCTTGAGGTAAACTGGGATGTAACAGCAGCTCAGAAGGACGGCTATCCGCATTTCATGATCAAGGAGATTCATGAGCAGCCTGCAGCTATTACAAAGACTATCACTCCAAGAATCAAGGATTCTCTGCCTGATTTCACAGAGGACGGCATTCCGGATTCATTCTTTGAGGATGTAAGCGATATCACAATAGTAGCATGCGGTACAGCCATGTATGCGGGAATGGTTGGAAAAACCATGATCCAGAACCGACTTCATATACCTGTAACTGTTGCAATCGCATCAGAGTTCAGATATGAGGAGCCTGTTATCTCAGACAAGTCAATGGTTGTATTTGTATCACAGTCAGGTGAGACAATTGATACCTTAGAGGCACTTCGTCTTGCCAATAAATACACAAAGAAGACACTCTCTATAGTAAACGTGAAGGGTTCATCAATTGCAAGAGAGAGCAACTATGTGCTTTACACACATGCAGGCCCTGAGATTGCTGTTGCAAGTACAAAGGCTTACACAGTACAGGCTGCAAGTTTCTATCTGTTAGGCTGCAAGCTTGGTCTTGTATCAGGTAAGATGACAGAGGCTGATGCAAAAGAGTTTATTGAGAACCTTCAGGAGGTTCCAAATCTCATCGAGTCAGTTATCACGCAGGCACCTGAGATTGAGCAGCTCACAAAGAGAATGGTTAACGCAACAAATGCGTTCTACATTGGACGTGGACTTGACTATACACTCTGCATGGAGGGCGCACTCAAGCTCAAAGAGATTTCATATATTCATGCTGAGGCTTATGCAGCAGGCGAGTTAAAGCACGGTACAATCGCGCTCATCAGCGAGGGTGTTCCTGTTATCGCAGTTGCTACACAGAGTCATGTATACAGCAAGGTCATCTCAAATATCCGCGAGGTAAAGGCAAGAGGCGCATACGTTATCCTTCTTAGCAAGGATAAGGATATTACAGATAAGTCAATCTGTGATGTGCATATCTCACTCCCACAGGCACCGGATGAGTTTGCGATTTTCGAGTCAGTTGTAATCTGTCAGCTTATCGCTTACTACACATCAACAGGAAAGGGCTTAAACCCTGACCAGCCACGTAACCTTGCAAAATCAGTTACAGTAGAATAAATAATTTTCCCGGACATTTATGCGATGTCCGGGGATTTTTTTTACGCTTGTGCGATACAATGCAGCATATGTAATACATCGATGTATATGTCAGTGATTTGCACGGCACCAACACATTTTGTTAAAAATATAACAAATTTGTATTTACACATCACGCATCCGGTGGTATGATACATAAATGCGGGTTACTCATACGAGAATCCAGCAGCCATACAATTTTCATGTGCGCTCTTATGCCGTGTGACAGAATCACAGCATAACAGAATTAGGACGAGACCCATATGGGCTTTTACCAAAAGGAGGAAAAACAATGCGCAATTCAAAAACAAACGAACTTGTACTGACAGGTTTATTCACAGCCATTATCATTATCATGGCATTCACACCACTCGGATATATTCCGCTCGTAGTTATCAACGCTACGATTATTCACATTCCGGTAATCCTTGGTTCACTTTTCTGCGGACCTAAAAAGGGAGCATTCCTTGGATTTGTATTCGGATTTACCAGTTGTCTAAAGGCAACTATAGTCGGAGGAACTCTTTCATCCTTTGTATTTTCGCCGGTGCTTGCCGCATCCATGGTCGGAACCTCAGGTATATTTAAGAGCTTATTCATAGCATTTGTTCCAAGAATTTTAGTAGGTGTTATACCTTATTTTGTATATATAGGCATCAAAAAGGTGCTTGCGTCAGAGAAGAAAAATCTCTGGGGCACAGTTTTAAATGTGCTCATGTCAGCATTCCTTGCATTCGGAGTATATGCATTCCTCGGCAAGATGTCAGAGTCACTTTCACAGGCAGCCGCTTTAGGAATCGGCATAGCAGTCGCAGCTGTAGTATTTATAGTAGTTGAGGCTGTATTTATCAGAAAGAGCACACAGGTTATTCCGTTTGTATATGCAGGTGTAGCCGGTGCCATGACCAATACACTGCTTGTAATGGGCTCAATCTTCGTGCTTTACAAGGGTGCTTATGCAGATGCAATCGGTGTGGCAGGAAACGCGGTGCTGGGCGTTATCACCGGAGTTATCAGCTTTAACGGAGTAATTGAGGCAATAGTTGCCGCAATCATCGTATACCTTGTTGGATTGGTTTTAAATAGTATCAAACCAATTGCAGCAAAATAAATTCAGACAGATTTAAAATAAATGTGAAATTGTATGTACGGCGGACTGATAAGGTCCGCCTGTTTTATAAGCAGTTGGACTAGGAACGGTAAAAAAGCATTTGAGTTAAAAGAAAGGCATGATACAAGGTGAAACATATGCATGAAATAGACATAATGGATATCGGCGGCTTCAAAATAGGCCAAGCCGAGGACACTAAGGGCTTGACCGGCTGTACGGTATTTCTTTTTGATAAACAGTCACCGGCGGGAGTTGACATAAGGGGAGGCGGACCGGCTTCGCGGGAGACACCACTTTTAAATCCTGTGGCAGACGCAAAGGGTATCCATGCGCTTGTACTGTCAGGCGGCTCTGCCTTTGGTCTGGATGCAGCGGGAGGCGTGATGAAGTATCTCGAGGAGCGCGATATAGGCTTTGATGTGGGAGTCACAAAGGTGCCTCTTGTGGTGCAGTCGTGTATTTTTGACCTGGTAATAGGTGATAAAAATGCAAGGCCTGATGGCAAAATGGCATACAAGGCTTGTGAGAACGCTTCTTATGATACCTTTTTACAGGGAAATTATGGAGCCGGAATGGGCGCAACAGTTGGCAAATATATGGGACGTGAGCGCAGCATGAAGAGCGGAATAGGAGCCTATGCAATACAGCTTGGAGAACTAAAGGTTGGAGCAGTGGTGACACTGAACGCACTTGGTGACATATATGATATAGATACAGATAAGAAAATTGCCGGAGCACTGGATGAAAATGGGCTGCTTTTTGATGACGAGACAGCGTATTTTGAGGCAGCGGCGAAGATTCAGAATATGTTTACAGGAAACACCACAATTGGTACAATAATAACAAATGCAAAGCTTGACAAGACCGCACTCAACAAGGTGGCATCCATGGCTCACAATGGCTATGGCAGAGCAATCAGACCCGTGCACACGATGGCAGACGGAGATTCAATCTATGCTGTATCAGTGGGCAGTGTGCCTGCCGATATCAATCTGGTGGGGCCAATGAGTGCCTATGTCATGGCAAAGGCCATTGCCAATGCAGCTAGAAGTGCAAAGTCTGTGGATGGCTACAAAGCATTTTGCGATGTAAACAAAAAATGACTGCAGAATAATAATAGTTTTATACAGAGGTGAAAATCATGTTAAAAGGAAAAACAGTAGTTTTGGGAGTGACAGGAAGCATAGCGGCATACAAGATAGCAAACCTTGCGAGTATGCTTGTAAAACAGCACGCCGATGTCAACGTCATAATGACACATAATGCAACAAATTTTATAAATCCAATCACATTTGAAACTCTCACAGGCAACAAGTGCCTCGTGGACACATTTGACAGAAACTTTGAATTCAACGTGGAGCATGTGGCGCTCGCAAAGAGAGCAGACATCTTTATGGTGGCACCTGCATCAGCCAATGTGATAGGCAAGATGGCAAACGGAATCGCAGATGATATGCTTACCACCACAATACTTGCAGCCAAATGTCCTAAGCTTGTTTCTCCTGCCATGAACACCAATATGTACGAGAACAGGATTGTGCAGGACAATATCAAAAAGCTCGAACACTACGGCTTTGAGATGATAAAGCCGGCTGAAGGATATCTTGCATGCGGAGACATCGGTGCAGGAAAAATGCCGGAGCCACAGGTACTTTTCGACTATATAATGAGGACAATTGCCTGTGAAAAGGATCTGGCGGGCAAAAACGTACTCATCACAGCCGGAGCGACACAGGAAAAAATAGACCCGGTACGTTTTATCACCAATCACTCAACAGGCAAGATGGGGCGTGCCATAGCAGAAAATTGTATGCTCCGCGGTGCGCATGTTACACTGGTCAACGCTTCAGTATCGGTTGCTCCACCTATGTTTGTAGATGTGGTAAATGTGACATCGGCCGCAGACATGGCAGACGTGGTGAAATCAAAGGCTGCTGAACAGGATATTATCATCATGACCGCAGCAGTAGCGGATTTTTGTCCATCACATCCGGCTGATGAGAAAATAAAGAAAAATGACAGCTCATATGAGTCTGTAATTGAGCTTGAGCGCACAGAGGACATCCTTTCATACCTCGGAGCACACAAGGCTAAGGGACAGCTCATATGCGGTTTTTCTATGGAAACCCAGAATATGCTTGAAAACTCGAAAGCAAAGCTTGTAAAGAAAAATGCAGATATGATAGTGGCAAACAACCTAAAGGTAGCAGGCGCAGGCTTTGGAACAGATACCAATGTGGTCACACTCATTACGGCTGATGACTGCACAGAGCTTGAAATCATGGACAAGAGCTGCGTTGCGTCAAGGATTATGGACCGACTGCTGCAGATGTAGAGCTTTGATTTTAGGTTGAGAGTGGGTGCGTGTAGCGGGTGGGATGCGGATTATATATCCCGCATGTTCGGAAATTTCGATAAAAGTTGAGTAAGTGCATGGAGCAGTAAGATAAATAGAAGAAGTAGATTAGTGCATGGAACGCCCGGTGCACAGATTGTATGTCGCTACGTTCGATTTACGACGTGTCGTGTGGGAGTTATATGCCGTCATCAGCAAAAGCGGCGCGGAAAATACTCGTTCAAGCAGCATAGCCTGAATTTAGATATTGAGGTAAAATGCGCGTTTGATTTTCCGCGCCTGATAAGCTCTGCGGATGACGGCATATACTCCCACTAGACTAAGGAGTTATGAGAGCGGAGTGATATACAATCTGTGCACCGGGCGCTTCATGCACTTAAAGAATCTGAATTCGAAGCGCTCCATGCACAAGCGATTATATAAGCCGTTACACCGCGCAGTCCACAGCCGGCAGCTCCCCGGTCGCATCGAGGAAGAGATTTGCAAAGGTCTGCTCATAGTAAGGCTCCACCCAGAGCAGGCCGATGCCGAGCGACAGCACGCAAAGCACAAGCATACCGATGAAGCTTAAGTTAATGTATATGACTCTGAGTATGTTGCCGCGAATCAGTTTTATTGCATGAGTCAGACATGCAAATACGGATAAATCATCACGCGAGAGCACCAGATACAGGTAAAACGGAAACAGAACCAGTACAATAAAGCTGAGCACGGCACTTGCAGCATATAAAGCGATAGCAATTCCCATGGTGTCACCGCTTAGCTTGAAAAAGTTTCTGGCTACAAGGAAAGGCGCCTTTGCAATCATAGAGATGGCATAATATATGATGTATGCTCCAAAATATCTGTTGGAGTGATTCATAAAGCAGTAGAAGACATCGCTGATACGGCACTCTTTCTTTCTTGCCATATTAAGGTGGAAACGTATGAGTCCCATCTGCAGCACGCCGAACACGATAGATAAAAGCACCTCGGCAATGTAGTAGATGACGGTCTGAACCTTTGTCGCATATACATTTCCGAGCAGGTAGGTAAACGGCAGGTCACTAAACAGATTTATGAGTGTGACAGTGAGAAAAACGCTCATGCTAAGTCTGTATCTTCCGTTCAGGTTCTCTCTTGATATTCTTTTTAATTCTTTGGATTTCTTTTTTGGGTTCATTATATTTCTCCTGAAATAATAGTTTTGAATTAATGCTTAAGTTAGGCTTAAGTTAATGTTTAAATTAATGCTTTGACAATTGTCAGATATATAGCATATACTTGTATTCATATGGTTACACAAAATCACAGGAAGGACCACACATATCATGCAGACAGATGAAACAATCGACAGGTATTTCTATATAACGGGCTGGATATGCATAGCTGTATTTGCGGCTCTTGCGGCAGTGATTGGAGTATGCGGTACGCAGATACTCACAAAGGTGCCTCCATGTCCGATGCACGCATATACAGGCTACTATTGTCCGGGGTGCGGTGGCACGAGAGCCACATTTGCGCTGCTGCACGGGCATCTGATAAGGTCGTTTGTACTCCATCCGTTTGTGCCGTATACAGCCGTTTTTGGAGGCTGGTTTATGCTGTCACAGACGCTGCAGCGGATAAGCCGCGGCAGGCTGCACATCGGAATGCACTTTAGGCCATTATATATGTGGCTTGCACTTGCCATTATTGTGGTAAACTGTATAGTCAAAAATATGCTTATATTATTTTGCGGTATTCATCTGCTTAAGTAGCTCATTGTAGTCGATACCGGTCAGGTTCTGGTATTCCTTTAATATACCCTCGATGCTTCCGTATTCGTGAAGCATGGCGGCAAACGAACCGATATAGATAATAAGAGTGATAACAACAGAGGCAAACGCAATCCAGAATGAGGTCATAGCTATGCTGCTCATTGAGGTGGCACCGCCTTTTGACAGTAACGCAAAAATCATGGCAAGCGAGCCGCATATGATAGACACATAAATACAGCTGCACGACGCGATGGCAATTATTGAAAGCACAAGTGCTGCAACCTCCATATTGCGAGAGCGTTTATTGTAGAAATTGTTGTTGGGATTAAAGCCCGGCCCATAATTGCTGCCGAAATTATAGTTATAATCCTGATTATAATCAAATTTTTGTGGATCCATAATAAAATTCCTTTCTATAAAGTTGATTTTATTGTATCACTTCATTTATAATACGAAAAGAATAAGTTTTTTAAAGAGGTAAAAAAATGGATATTATTGCTGCAATTGCAGAAGAACTGCAGATTAAAAAAGGACAGGCCGAGGCCGCTGTCAAGCTGATAGATGAGGGAAACACCATTCCTTTTATCGCCAGATACCGAAAGGAGGCAACCGGCTCATTAAATGATGAGGTGCTCAGAAATCTCTTCGACAGACTGACATATCTACGTAATCTTGAGGACAAGAAGCAGACAGTGCTTGCAAGCATTGAGGAGCAGGGCAAGCTTACGGATGAGCTTAAGAAGGCAATCCTTGAGGCACAGACACAGGTGGCGGTTGACGATTTGTACAGACCTTACCGTCCGAAGAGAAGAACCCGTGCCACAATCGCAAAGGAAAAGGGCTTAGAGCCACTTGCACAGACCATTTTAGCGCAGGAATCGTCTGTTGATATCATGGCAGAAGCAGCTAAATATGTGGATGCAGAAAAAGATGTGGCAGATGAAGCGGCTGCACTCGCCGGAGCAAAGGATATCATTGCAGAGAACGTATCAGACAATGCCGGTTACAGAACAAAAATCAGAGAGCTTACCATGCAAAAGGGGCGTCTTATATCGACAGCCAAGGATCCGGAGGCAGAGTCTGTCTATGAGATGTACTATGAATTTGATGAGGCTCTTTCCAAGGTGGCAGGTCACAGAACACTCGCAATTAACCGTGGTGAGAAGGAAAAAATCCTCACAGTAAAGATAGAGGCACCGACAGAGGATATCATAAAATATCTTAAAAAGCAGGTTATCACAAATGATGGAGCGCCTACAGCAGCCGTACTCACAGAGGCAGTGGAGGATGCGTACGACAGGCTTATTGCCCCTGCCATAGAGCGTGAAATCAGAAACAATCTGACAGAGGAAGCAGAGGATGGTGCCATAAAGGTATTCGGAAAGAACTTGGAGCAGCTTCTCATGCAGCCTCCAATTGCAGGACAGGTTGTGCTTGGATGGGATCCGGCATTCCGTACAGGCTGCAAGATTTCTGTCGTAGACCCTACAGGAAAGGTGCTCGATACCACAGTAATCTACCCGACAGCACCACAGAACAAGGTTGAGGAGGCAAAGGCCGTAATCAAAAAGCTCATAGACAAGCATCATGTCACTCTTATCTCACTCGGAAACGGAACAGCATCGCGTGAGTCAGAGCAGGTGATTGTCGAGCTGTTAAAGGAAATTCCGGTAAAGGTGCAGTACATCATAGTAAATGAAGCAGGTGCGTCAGTATATTCAGCCAGCAAGCTTGCCACGGAGGAGTTTCCGAATTTTGATGTGGAACAAAGAAGTGCCACATCCATGGCGCGTAGACTTCAGGATCCGCTCGCTGAGCTTGTAAAGATTGATCCAAAGTCAATCGGAGTCGGACAGTATCAGCACGATATGAACCAGAAAAAGCTCTCAGAGGCACTCGGAGGAGTTGTAGAGGACTGCGTAAATAAGGTTGGTGTTGATTTAAATACAGCATCAGTTTCACTGCTTGAGTACATATCAGGCATCTCAAAGACCATTGCCAAAAACATCGTGGACTACAGAGAGGAAAACGGTAAATTCACATCACGTTCACAGCTTCTTAAGGTAGCAAAGCTTGGACCGAAGGCATTTGAACAGTGTGCAGGTTTCATGCGTATCACAGACGGAAAGAACCCACTTGATGCCACAGGCGTGCATCCTGAGTCATATGATGCCACAAAGGCAGTGCTTGAAAAGCTTGGCTACACAATGGAGGATGTAAAGAACAGAAATGTAGTTGGAATCTCAAAGAAGGTATCTGATTACAAGGCGCTCGCAGACGAGGCAGGAGTTGGTGAAATCACACTGCGTGACATCGTAAAAGAGCTTGAAAAGCCGGCAAGAGACCCACGTGAGGATATGCCAAAGCCAATTCTAAGAAGCGATGTCCTTGAGATGAAGGACCTCACACCGGGTATGGTATTAAAGGGCACAGTCAGAAACGTAATAGATTTCGGATGCTTTGTGGATATAGGAGTACATCAGGACGGACTTGTGCATATCTCAGAGATATGTGACCGCTATATCAAGCATCCGCTTGAGGCTGTCAGTGTAGGGGACATAGTAGATGTGCAGGTTATGAGCGTTGACCTCAAAAAGCAGCGCATCCAGCTTACCATGAAAATCGGACAAGGTACAGACAAGGCCGGTAAGTCAGAACACAGCGGCAGTGGAAAAAACAATGTCGATAACAAGGCTGACAGAAGTAATAGAAATAACGGCGGCAGGAATAGCAGAAACGATAGAAATAGTACAGACAGCAAGAATAATAACAACAGAAACAAAAAGCCACACTACATAAAGGGCAAGAAAAATAATTTCTTTGACAATATTATTCTTGATAATTAAAAACACCTTGACAAAACACTTCAAAGTGCATATCATAAGTCTGTAAAATAAATAGGAATTCTTCAGGGCAGGGTGCGATTCCCTACCGGTGGTACAGCCCACGAGCCGCAAGGCATGATTCGGTGTGATTCCGAAGCCGACAGTATAGTCTGGATGAGAGAAGATTATTAGGTGTTATTACACTGTGATATTAAGTCCCGGAAGATTTTCTTCCGGGATTTTTTAAAGCAGCTATTCAGATTTTAGATAGCTGCACTCACAATATCCTCAGGATTCCTTAAGCATCAAAGGAGTGTAAAATGGACGTAACAACAAACAACACAAAATCAAAAGTAAACATCAGACTTTTAGTCGGCACAGGAATGTTAAGCGGACTTGCATTTGTACTTCAGTACCTCGAGTTTCCAATTCCAATCATGCCGGGCTTTATTAAGTTTGATTTCTCAGATCTGCCTGCACTTATCGGCGCATTTGCATATGGACCGTTAGCAGGAGTGATTGTAGAGTTTATCAAGAACCTGCTTCACTGTACAGTAACACAGAGCTTTACGGTAGGAGAGCTTTCAAACTTTATTCTTGGAGCAGTATTTACAGCAACAGCAGGACTTATCTACAAGAAGAATAAGTCAAAAAAGGGTGCAATAATCGGCGCTTTAGTCGGTTCAGTGGTAATGGGAATCATCAGCTTCCCATCAAACCTGTTTATCGTGTACCCGGCATACACAAAGTTCATGCCAATGGAAGCAATCATTGGTGCCTACAGTGAGCTTCTCCCATCAGTAGGCAAGCTGTGGCAGGCACTTTTAATATTCAATGTTCCGTTTACCATCGTAAAGGGACTTATATCAACACTTATCACAGTGCTTGTATACAAGAGATTGTCACCTGTTTTAAAGGGCAGAGGATAGAGAAAATACCTGACACAATATATATTAGTAACAAACATAAAGAGCGCAGTCAATTGCGCTCTTTTCTTTTTTTAAAAGGAATGTTATAATAAACCCAAATATTTAGTTGGGAGCAGGATATGAAGCTTGAATTTGATGTAAAAGTAACAGAAAAAGATTTATATTCATTTAATATAGAGCAGGCGTACAAGGGCAGTCAGGGTGTCATATCATTGCTGTTTGCTGTGCTCTTGGCTGCGGCAGCAGTGTTAAGCGCACAAAAAGGCAATACGGAGTATGTGGTGCTTTATATTATAGTTGGTATTCTGGTGCTGCTATATGTGCCGTTTTCACTCAAGGGCAGGGTAAAGATGATTATGAAGACAAATGAAGTTTTCTCAAAGCCACTGCATTTTGTGGTAGACGAAAAGCACATAAATGTAAGCCAGGGAGATGAGATGGCGCAGCTTCCGTGGGAGCAGGTGTACAGATTCGTGGCAAATGATAAGAGGATACTTATATTCAGCAACAGGAAGAATGCATACATTCTCTCAAAGGAGCAGCTGGGCGACAGCTATGAGCCGTTAAAGGAGCTGGCAGGCAGTACACTGGAGAAATACAGACTGAAAATCAAATAAACAAAATAGATATAAGATAATAAAAGATAAAATAAATAGATAAGGGTATAAGCTGGTAATATGAGTAGTGAAGGAAATATAACAGTAATAGAAAGCTTTTCGGCAGATGATACGCATGCACTTGGGGTTACGCTTGGACAGCAGGCAAAGCCGGGGGATGTGTGTACACTTGTGGGTGATTTAGGAGTGGGTAAAACAGTGCTCACGCAGGGCATAGCAGCGGGGCTTGGCATCACAGAGCCGATAAACAGCCCTACATTTACCATAGTGCAGGTGTACGAGGAGGGCAGGCTGCCGTTTTATCATTTCGATGTATACAGGATTGGTGACATTGAGGAGATGGATGAAATAGGCTATGAGGATTATTTCTACGGAGATGGTCTTACAATGATAGAGTGGGCAAATCTCATTGAGGAGATACTCCCAAAGAAGAGAAAAGAGATTACGATTGAAAAAGACCTGGAAAAAGGCTTTGACTATAGAAAAATAACAATAAAAGAGGTTTTATAATGAAGATACTTGCGCTTGACAGCTCAGGGCTTGTGGCCAGTGTGGCTGTCGTATCGGACGATAATCTGATAGGAGAATACACGATAAATTATAAAAAGACACATTCGCAGACGCTTCTTCCGATGCTTGATGAGGTGGCTAAGATGACAGAGCTTGACCTTAAGACAATAGATTTTATTGCAGTCTCAGCAGGACCTGGATCGTTTACAGGGCTTCGCATAGGCTCTGCGACGGCGAAGGGGCTTGCACTGGCACTGGATAAGCAGATAGTTTCTGTACCTACTGTAGATGCGCTTGCATACAATCTGTGGGGCAGTGCAGATGTTGTCTGTCCTCTTATGGATGCAAGAAGGCAGCAGACCTATACAGGGCTGTATGATTTTGCCGATGGCAGGATGAACACCATTTTGCCACAGTGCGTAGTGATGATAGAAGAGATAGTTGACAAAATCAATGAGCTCGGCCACAGGGTGATTTTCCTTGGAGACGGAGTGGATGTGTTCAGGGATTATATTAATGAGCACGTAAAGGTGGACTATGACTTTGCGCCTGCCATGTGCAATAAGCAAAGAGCATCGGCTGTAGCATGTCTTGGACAGGTGCTCTATGAGCAGGGCAGGGCAGAAAATGCAGCAGACCATAAGCCTGAGTATCTCAGATTATCACAGGCGGAGAGAGAGAGACAGGAAAAGGAGAGAGATTTTAGAATATGATAATAAGACCCATGGAGCCGGAGGATGCAGACTCGGTGGCGCAGATAGAAAAAGACAGCTTCACACAGCCCTGGAGCAGACAGGGATTTTTGGATGCCATGAGGCTTCCGGAGAATATCATGCTTGTGGCACAGGAGGATGGCGAGATACTGGGGTATCAGTGTACCTACGTGTCATTTGATGAGGGAGAGCTGACCAATATAGCAGTCAAAAAATCAGCACGAGGAAAAGGTGTGGGTGCACATCTTATCAGATGCTTGCAGGAAAAGGCAAAAGAGTCAGGTGTTGAGCGCATTGTGTTAGAAGCCAGGGTGACTAATGAGGCTGCGATATC
The DNA here is from genome assembly GCF_052118705.1 of Agathobacter sp. LCP21S3_B2. Taxonomy (NCBI): domain Bacteria; kingdom Bacillati; phylum Bacillota; class Clostridia; order Lachnospirales; family Lachnospiraceae; genus Agathobacter; species Agathobacter sp. LCP21S3_B2. The sequence goes on from NZ_JBQKGQ010000008.1 coordinate 151,575, forward strand.
ACTGTATCAGAAGATGGGGTTTGTAAACCTTGGAATCAGAAAAAATCTATATGAGCATCCGGTAGAGGACGGTGTCATCATGTCCTATACTGCGGAGGAAAATTTATGTTAGACGTATGTTTACTTGGAACAGCAGGCATGATGCCTTTGCCAAACAGATGGCTTACGGCACTTTCACTAAAATATAACGGCAGCAATATACTTATTGACTGCGGTGAGGGAACGCAGATTGCGATGAAGGAGGCCGGAATCAATTTCAAGCCGATAGATATTTTATGCATCACCCACTTTCATGCAGACCATATCAGCGGATTGCCGGGGCTTCTTCTTACAATGGGAAATGCCGAGCGCAACGAGCCGCTTACCATTATTGGACCTAAGGGGCTTACAAGGGTTGTCACTGCACTTCGGACGATTGCGCCGGAGCTGCCTTTTGAGATAAAATGCATAGAGCTCAATGAGCAGGATGAATATTTTGAGATGAACGGATATCATATTCACGCATTCCGCGTAAAGCATGCGGTGTTGTGCTATGGCTATTCGGTTGAGATAAAGCGTAGTGGCAGATTTTCCGTGGAAAGAGCAAAGGAAAAAGAAATTCCGATGCGCCTGTGGAATCCTCTTCAGAAAGGCAATACCATTGAATTTGAGGGCAGAGTGTATACTCCGGATATGGTGCTAGGACCGGCAAGAAAGGGCATAAAGGTAACATATTGTACGGACTCAAGACCACTTGAGCACATAGTGGAGGCAGCAGAGGAATCAGACCTTTTTATCTGCGAGGGCATGTATGCTGAAAAGGAAAGGATAGTAAAAGCAAAGCAGTATAAGCATATGACCTTTTACGAGGCAGCAGACATGGCAAAGAGAGCCGGCGTGAAGGAGCTGTGGCTTACACATTTTTCGCCGTCACTTGTCCGTGCAGAGGATTATATGCCACAGGTGAGGGATATTTTTGCAAACGCATATCTTGGAAAAGACGGAAAGAGCGTGGAGCTCATGTTTGACGAGGACTAAGGAGGCATGTGATGAAAAAGATAGGTATTGTTATAATTGCAATTGTATTGATTGCGGGAATCAGTGGCACATTTTACATGGTAAACAGCAATTCTCAAAAGAAAGTCCAAAAGGAAAAGACACTCACGGATATACAAAAGATTACGTCGAAGGATTTGGAAAAGAATTATCCGCAGACACCGCGTGAGGTTGTTAAGCTGTATAACAAGATACTGAGCTGCTATTATAAGGAAAATTATACTGATAAGGAGCTTGATGGACTTGTTGAGCAGGCGCTTAAACTGTTTGATGATGAGCTTGCGGCAAATAATCCGAAGGATACTTACAAGCAGTCAGTGAAGGACGATGCAAAAAACTACAGTGATCAGGGGATTACTATGGCACAGACAGATGTGTGTGACAGCAATGATGTAAAATATATCACCGATAATGGGAAAAAGATTGCGTACGTCAGAGCTTCTTATTTCATGAAAGAGGGAAGCTCGTATTCTAAAACTTATCAGGATTATGTATTAAGACAGGATGAAAAAGGATGCTGGAAGATACTTACATTCTACAAGGTTGAAGCAGACACGGATGCGGAAACAGAGTAGAGTAGTATTCTTAAAGTTTGATGCATTTATTCTAATGATATGATGCATCAGAGACAGTATAATAACAAAGATAGGCGGCAATTGTCTGAGTTTACAGTTGCGATTGGTGTAATAAAATGACAGAAAATACAGAAACAAAAAAAGAAATTAAAATACTTGCAATCGAAAGCTCATGCGACGAGACTGCGGCAGCAGTCGTAGTAAATGGGCGGGATCTGCGAAGTAATGTGATTTCATCGCAGATAGCTCTTCATACTTTATATGGAGGGGTAGTACCGGAGATAGCCTCCAGAAAGCATATTGAGAAAATTAATCAGGTCATAGAGCAGGCACTTTCAGATGCACAGATGACACTTGATGATATAGACGCAATAGGAGTCACATATGGTCCGGGGCTTGTAGGAGCACTGCTTGTAGGCGTGGCAGAAGCAAAGGCTATAGCATACGCAAGAAATATTCCTCTTGTCGGAGTGCACCATATAGAGGGACATATCAGTGCCAATTATATAGAAAATAAAGACTTAGAGCCACCATTTCTGGCACTCGTCGTATCAGGAGGACACACGCATCTGGTGAGAGTGGTAGATTACGGAAAATATGAGATTCTCGGACGCACGAGGGATGATGCGGCAGGAGAGGCATTTGACAAGGTAGCGAGAGCAATAGGCCTTGGCTATCCGGGAGGCCCTAAGATAGAAAAGGTTTCACATGAGGGAGATCCGCACAGCATAGAGTTCCCAAGAGCAAAGATTGTGGGCGGAGTCTATGATTTCAGCTTCAGCGGGCTTAAATCAGCAGTACTCAATTATTTAAACAGCTGCAGGATGAAGGGACTGGAAATAAACCAGGCAGACGTGGCAGCATCGTTCCAGCAGGCGGTTACAGATGTGCTTGTCGGACACGCTGAGAATGCCATAGATGAGTTTAAAATGGACAAATTTGCCATTGCGGGAGGCGTTGCTTCTAATGGTGTTATTCGTCATGCCATGGAGGAAATGTGCGCGCGCAAGGGTGTTAAATTCTATCGTCCGTCACCGATACTGTGTACAGATAATGCGGCAATGATAGGTGCGGCGGCATACTATGATTTTATAGCAGGCAAGAGGTCCGGACTTGATCTGAATGCGGTTCCCAATCTAAAGCTTGGTGAATGATTCTGTAATTGCTTCCGGTTACACCGGTGTGCAAACATAATGTGCAGATTTATCATGGATAGGAAAAGGAAAGAATATGGACAAGAAAAAGTTCACAGCAATCATACTGTCAGCCGGTACAGGAAGCCGGATGAAAAGCAATATGCCAAAGCAGTACATGGAACTTCTGGGAAAACCTGTGATTTATTATAGTATAAAAGCATTTGAGGATAGCCCTGTTGATGAAATAGTCATAGTCTGCAGCACGGATTATATTGAGTATTTCAGACGTTCGATAATCGAAAAATATGGCTTTGAGAAGGTGAAAGCGGTAGTGCAGGGGGGAAAAGAACGCTACAACTCTGTATACGAGGGGCTTAAAGCAGCAAACGGCACGGACTATGTGCTGATCCATGACGGAGCACGCCCTCTGGTAGATAATGAAATAATAGTCCGCTCTATGCATACGGTTGAAAAAGAAAAGGCCTGTGTGGCAGGAATGCCTGTAAAGGACACAATAAAGGTGTCAGATGAATTCGGATATTCGGCAAATACTCCTGACAGAAAAAGTCTGTGGCAGATTCAGACACCGCAATGCTTTGAATATGATTTGCTGGCTCAGTCCTATGATAAGCTGTTTAGTGACATGTCATATGGGAAAAGTGTGCCGGCAATTACGGATG